>NZ_RAWC01000118.1:0-27513 GCF_003611685.1 Corallococcus sp. CA049B
CTCCCTCCCTATTCTCGCCGGGCGGATTGCTACAGCTCGCTACGCGGCTGGAATCGGGCAGAGGGAACAGGGGTCCATGACAGCGGCAAAGAAGGGTGGCCGGGGGGAGAAGGCGGTGCTCTCCCGGCAGGAGATCGCGACGCGCCGCAAGGCGCTCAACAACAAGAAGATGAAGGCCCCGGGCGCGGCGAGCCCCGCCAGGCGGGCGCTCATCGGCGTCTTCATCCTGGCCGCCTCGTTGCTGGCCTTGCTGGCGGTCGCCACGTTCGACGCGCATGACCGGGTGGGGCCCGGCTTCCACAACGCGGTGGGCCCCATGGGCCACCTCATCGCGGAGACCCTGCGCGGCGCGCTGGGCGTGTGCGCCTACCTCATCCCCGCGGGCGGCATCTACACCGCCGTGGTGCTCTTCGTGGGCAACCGCGACCGGCGCCGCATGCCGCAGATCATCTCCCTGGCGCTGCTCACCTGCAGCGTGTCCGTGCTCGCGCAGCTCATGTTCGCCAAGGACAAGGGCTGGGCCCACCCGCCCGGCGGCGCGCTGGGCGCGAGCCTGGGCGGCCTGATGGAGGGGATGTTCTCCACCGTCGGCACCATCATCCTCGTCACCGCCATCAGCGCGGCGGCGCTCATCGTGGGCACCCAGTACACGTTCTTCAAGCTGTGCTCGCTGGTGTGGGCCGGCCTCACCGTCCTGGGCCGCCGCATCTCCGAGAACGCGCACGTCTTCTGGGAGCAGCAGAAGGTCAGCTACGCGGCCCGCCAGGAGCGGCTCGCGCAGGAGAAGGAAGAGGAGGCCGCGTTCCTCGCGGAGCTGGAGGCCGAGGAGGAGGAGCTGTCCGAGGCGGAGCGCCTGGCCGCCGAGGCCGAGGCCGCCGAGGCCGAAGCCCTGGCCGAGGAGGCCGTGCGCCTGGCCCGGCAGAACGAGAAGGAGCAGCTCGCCAACGCGAAGAAGGCGCTCAAGGAGCAGAAGGACCGCGAGAAGCTGGAGAAGAAGCTCGCCCGCGAGGAGCCGGCCGAGGACGAGGAGAACGACGACGCCTCCGACGAGCAGCCCTCGCTGCCGCCCGAGCGCGCCGAGCGCCGTTCCCCGGGCGCCGACCCCGCCTGGGCCGCGTCCTTCCTCGCGCCCCAGCCGCAGCTGCCCGCCAACGCGGACGCGGGCGAGCCGCCCCGCCGCGCGCGCAAGACGCCGCAGATCGTCACCCCGCCCTCCGCTCCGTCCACGCCGCCCGTGCCCGCCGCGTCGCTCACGCCTCCGGCCGAGCCCGCCGCGAAGCCCCTGGCCGCGGAGAAGCCGGCCGCCGCCGCGCCGGGCAACGCCCTCATCCCCGCGCCGCCCTCCGCGCTGGCGCGCATGCCGCTCATCGTGGAGCCCAAGGCGCCGCCCAAGCCCACCGCCATGAAGCGGCCGCAGGACCAGTTCGAGTTCGTGGGTGACCGCAAGAGCTTCTCCCTGCCGCCGCTGGACGTGCTGGAGGCGGACAAGAAGGAGCGCTCCGCGCTGGACAAGGACGCGTTCCTCGTCACGGCGGAGAAGCTGCGCGCGAAGCTGGCGGACTTCGGCATCGTGGGCGAGGTCGTGGAGATCCGCCCCGGCCCCGTCGTCACCATGTACGAGTTCCTGCCCGGGCCCGGCATCAAGGTCAGCAAGATCGCCGCGCTCCAGGACGACCTGGCCATGGCCATGGAGGCCATGCGCGTGCGCATCGTCGCCCCCATCCCCGGCAAGGGCGTGGTCGGCATCGAGGTCCCCAACCGCGACCGCGAGACGGTGTTCCTCAAGGAGATCGCGGAGCAGGACACGTTCCAGAAGAGCGGCAGCAAGCTCACCATGTGCGTGGGCAAGGACATCGAAGGCATGCCGTACGTCTTCGACCTGGTGAAGGCCCCCCACCTGCTCATCGCGGGCACCACCGGCTCCGGCAAGTCCGTGGCGGTGAACTCGATGATCATGAGCATCCTCCTCAAGGCCACGCCCGAGGAGGTCCGCTTCATCATGGTGGACCCGAAGATGCTGGAGCTCTCCGTCTACGAGGGCATCCCGCACCTGCTGCTCCCCGTCGTCACCGACCCCAAGAAGGCCGCGCTCGCGCTGCGCTGGGCGGTGGAGGAGATGGAGCGCCGCTACCAGATGCTGTCCGAGGCGGGCGTGCGCAACATCGCCGGCTTCAACAAGCTGGTGGAGACGCAGGCCTCCGAGGAGAAGCCCGCCGTCGCCGCGCCCGCCGCGAAGAAGAAGAAGCCCAAGAAGGTGCTGGTCGTGGAAGGCAGCGCGGAGTCGGTCGCCTCCACTTCCGCCAGCGACGGGCTGGGCGTGGCCATGCCGCGCGAGGACGACGAGGACCTGCGTGAGGCCATCGTCTCCGAGCCCGCCCCCACCCTGGAGGCCGACGGCGAGGAGGACGCGGAGTTCGAGGAGGACGGCGAGGAGTCCACGCCGGTGGAGGCCGCCTCCACGGAGAAGAAGGAGCTCAAGAAGCTGCCCTACATCGTGGTCATCATCGACGAGCTCGCGGACCTGATGATGGTCGCCAGCCGCGAGGTGGAGACCTACGTGGCGCGCCTCGCGCAGATGGCGCGCGCGGCCGGCATCCACCTGATGGTCGCCACCCAGCGTCCGTCCACGGACGTCGTCACGGGCATCATCAAGGCCAACTTCCCCACGCGCATCAGCTTCATGCTGCGCTCGAAGCCGGACTCGATGACGATCCTGGGCACGGTGGGCGCCGAGGCCCTGCTGGGCATGGGCGACATGCTCATCATGCCGCCCACGAGCGCCCACCTGCAGCGCGTGCACGGCGCCTACGTCTCCGAGCAGGAGATCAAGAAGGCGGTGGACCACCTCAAGGCCCAGGGCAAGCCCGTCTTCGACGAGTCCATCCTCAAGCCGCGCGACGAGGACAACGAGGGCGGCGGAGGCGAGGAGGACGAGCTGTCCGACGAGCTCTACGACCAGGCGCTCGCGGCGGTCAGCGAGATGCGCTCCGTCTCCATCTCCATGCTCCAGCGCAAGATGCGCATCGGCTACAACCGCGCGGCGCGCATGATCGAGCGCATGGAGCGCGACGGCGTGGTGGGCCCCGCGGACGGCGCCAAGCCCCGCGAGGTGCTGCTGCGCGGCCTGGGCGACATGCCCGGCGCCGGGGCGATGTAGCCCGCCGGCACTTCGCAACCCGGGGAACGGACCTCCGTCCCCCGGCGGTTTTCCCCTCGGGGGCGCCACGGAAAGTGCTTCCGGGCGCCCCCGCTCTCCTTTCCTCCGGACGGCCGAATGATCGTCGCCATCTCCCGCTTCCGCGCGTCCCCTGAAGAGGCCGACGGCTGGGTCCACCGGCTCCAGGAGCGCTCGCGGCGCGTGGACGGCTACCCGGGCTTCCTGGGCCTGGAGGTGCTGCGTTCGTTCGAGCGCTCGCCTGAAATCCTGCTCGTCACGCGCTGGAAGGACCGGGACGCCATGAAGGCCTACTTCCAGTCCGAGGACTTCCAGCGGGCCAAGGGGGCCAGCGCGTCCCAGGAGGACGCCACCTTCACGATGTACGAGGTCGTGGCCACCTGAGCAGTTCCCAATCGGCCCCGGGTCGTCTAAGGGCGGTGCACCATGGCTGAACGTCTTGCCCTATTCGCCACCGCCGCGCGCGGCACCGAGGACCTGCTCGCCGAGGAGCTGAAGGAGCTCGGCGCGAAGCGCATCCGCCAGGACCGCGGCGGCGTGCGCTTCATGGCCTCGCTCGACGAGGCCCTCAATGTCTGCCTCTGGTCCCGCATCGGCATGCGCGTGCTCTATCCCCTGGGCGAGTTCGAAGCGCATGGTGCCCAGGGGCTCTACGACGCCGTCGCCAGCGTGCCGTGGGAGGAGCACCTCACCACGAACGTGACGTTCGCGGTGGACGCGAACCTGAAGGACACCGAGCACGCGCACTCCGGCTTCGTGGCGCTGAAGGTGAAGGACGCCATCGTGGACCGCCTCCGCGACAAGCTGGGCTCTCGGCCGGACGTGGACACGCGCAACCCGGACGTGTCCGTGGTGGCGCACCTGGTGAAGGAGAAGCTGTCCCTCTCCCTGGACCTGTGCGGTGACCCGCTGCACCGGCGCGGCTACCGCGTGCGCCCCACCCCCGCGCCCCTGAAGGAGAACCTGGCCGCGGCCCTCCTGCGCGCCGCGGGCTACACCGGCACGGAGGCGCTGGTGGACCCCATGTGCGGCTCGGGCACCCTCGTCATCGAGGGCGGCCTCATCGCGCGCAAGCGGGCCCCGGGCATCAACCGGGGCTTCGCGGTGGAGCGCTGGCCGCACCTGGGCACGCGCGCGAAGGAGCTGCTCGCGGACCTGCGCGCGGACGCGAGGCGCAACGAGCGCAAGGTGGAGGTCCCCATCCTCGGCTTCGACAAGAGCGACGAGGCCCTGGAGGCCGCGGACCGCAACGTGAAGGCCGCGCGCCTGGGCGAGGAAATCCAGCTCGCGGAGGGCGACGCGACGAAGCTCCCGCCCCTGCCCGAGGGCGGCGGGCTCGTCCTCACCAACCCGCCCTACGGCGACCGGCTCGGCTCCGGCGGCCAGAAGGGCATGAAGACCTTCTACTTCAAGCTGGGTGACAGCTTGCGCGCGCTGCCGGGCTGGCGCGTCTGGGTGCTGTCCGGCAACCCCGCCTTCGAGAGCGCCTTCCACGCGCGCCCCATGGCCCGGCGCGACGTGTGGAACGGCCCCATCCCCTGCACGCTGCTGGGCTACCGCGCCCCGTCGCTGCCTGCCGGCTCAAAGCCGGTGCTCGGTGCGCCGGGCGAGTCGCAGGAGGTTGCTCCGGTGCGTCCAGAGCATCAGGACGAATAGCCCCGCGGTGAGCAGCACGTACTCGCGGGAGGGCGCGGTGAGGAACGCGGTGGCGATGGCGACCACCGCCGCGGACAGCGAGCCCACGGAGCTCACGCGCCACCGGGCCACCACCAACCCGTAGATGATGGCCCCCGCGAGCGCCGCCTTGGGCACCAGCACCACCAGCACGCCCAGCGCGGACGCCACGCCCTTGCCGCCCTGGAGCTTGAGCCACACCGGGTACACGTGCCCCAGCACCGCGGCCAGGCCCACCAGCGCGTGCGCCTTCGCGTCCCCGGGCAGGTAGTGCACGGCCAGCGCCACGGGCAGCACGGCCTTGAGCGCGTCCAGGAGCAGCACCACCGCGCCCAGCTTCTTGCCGGCGACGCGCGTGACGTTGGTGGCGCCGATGTTGCCGCTGCCGCTGGCGCGCACGTCCACCCCGCGCAGCCACCGCGTCAGCAGCACGCCGAAGGGGACGGAGCCGCAGAGGTAGCCCAGCAGGAGGAAGGCGGAGAGCACGGAAGAGGACAGGGTCCCGCCCTTCAGGACAGCAGGTGCGGGAAACGGGTGTGCACCACGACGTAGGCGTAATTGACCAGCAACACCAGCGGGAACGCGATGCGCACCCACCGCCACTCGCGCTCCTCCAGCTCCACCTCCGGGATGGGCAGCGCGAAGAGGAAGTGCAGCACCGTCGCCACCGCGGCCAGCGCGAACAGGAGCGCGCACACGGTGCCCAGGGGGTTGGCCTCCCACGCCCCCGGGATGTTGAAGTGGGCGACGCGGTCCGCCACGCGGGTGAGCCCACAGCCCAGGCAGGGCCAGCCCGTGTGCTCGCGCAGCACACAACCCCAGAACGGGATGATGCGGGCCACGGGGACGTAGCGCCCCAGGAGCAGCCCCCCGAGCCCGACGAGCCCGAGCCATTCGAATGTGCCCAACCGGCGGTTGGGAGCGGGGATGGTGACCTTCATGCGCACCTCGCGCCGAGTGTGCGGGACAAGTCGCGAGGATGGAAGGGGTGCCTTGCCGGGCCCCGGAAACCTGGGCTAAGCGAACGGGCATGCACATGCTCCGCACCGCCCTCGTGATGCTGGTCGCCGCTCCCCTCGTGGCCCTCGCGGCGGACAAGACGCCCAAGCCCGCAGCCAAGGCCGCGGAAGCGTCCAAGGCCGAAGCCGCGGCGAGCGACTGCCACCACCCCGCCGACGCGAAGACGCCCGAGGCCGCCAAGGCCGCGAACCCTGGCGACTGGACGCTCACCCGCGGCGAGCCCCTCAAGGGCGAGAAGACGGTGAAGCTGTCGGAGCTGCTCGCCAGGCCCCAGGCCCACGACGGCAAGGTCGTGCGCGTGGAGGGCCAGGTGCGCAAGGCGTGTGAGAAGAAGGGCTGCTGGATGGAGCTGGCCCAGGACGCCAAGAGCCCCGGCGTGCGCGTGACGTTCAAGGACTACGGCTTCTTCGTCCCGCTGGACTCCGCGGGCTCGCAGGCGCGCGTGGAGGGCGTGGTGAAGGTCGCGGAGCTGAGCGACGCCCACGCGAAGCACTACGAGGCCGAGGGCGCCATCGTCCCGCGCGGCACCGACGGCAAGCCCCGCGAGGTGCAGCTCGTGGCCTCCGGCGTCGAGCTGCGCCGCTAGCCGCGATGGGAGGCCGCAGTTTCAGCATGCGGGGCGTGCAGGGCGCGGCCGACCGGGCCGTGCAGCACGCCCGCGCGTGGCTCCTGGAGACGGAGCCCGGGTCGCGCGTGCACGACGTGCAGCTGGACCCGCGCTTCCAGCACCGGGGCGTGGACCTGCTCTGGGAGCTGCCCTCCGGAGAGGTGCGCGGCATTGAAGTGAAGGGCGACCGCCAGGCCACCCGCCGCCGCTACTTCTTCGAGCTCATCTCCAACCTGGAGAAGGACACGCCGGGCTGCTTCCTCTACAGCGGCGCGGACCTGATGCTGTACGTGTTCCTCACCCAGGGGGAGCTGCACGCCCTGCCCCTGCCCCGGGTGCGCGAGTGGTTCCTCCCGCGCGCGAAGGAGTACGCCCTCAAGCACGCCTTCACCCAGACGGGCGCCATCCGCTACACCACCGTGGGCGCGGTCGTCCCCGTGCGGGACGTGGCGGAAGGCGTGCCCGGCGTCATCACCGTGAAGCTCAAGCGCGCGGCGCCAGAAAAGTCTGGCGACAAGCCCGGCGTACAGCCCGGCACGCCGGACGCGGAAGGCGCGACGCCCGCCGCGGCCAGCGAACCCCAAGCGCCCGAGGCCCCGGAAGCCCGGAGCCCCCGGCGCACGGGGACCTGAAGCCCGGCCGACTAGCGGCGGCGCTGCGGCTGCGCGTGCTGGTGGCGGTGCGCCCGGTGGCCCGGGTGCATCTTGTCGTGCAGGGCCTCCAGCCGCTCCTGCGTGCCCATCAGCTCCAGGAGCGCGGACCGGTCGTTCTGCTGCTTGAAGATGTGCTCCAGGCGGGGCACCAGGTCCAGCGCCAGGTGGATGTCGTTGGCCTTCTCCGCCTCCGCCAGCAGGCCGCGGCCCTCGACGGACGCGTCGATCCAGGCCTGCAGGTGGATGAGGCCGTCCACCGCCAGCAGGCGCGAGATGGGCGCGCGCGCCGTGTCGTGGATGAGGTTCTTGAGGTCCTGGATGGCGGGCTCGCGCTCGCCCTTCGCGGCGCGCACCACCGCCTGGGAGATGCCGCGCCGGTCGGGCAGCAGGAACTCCTCCACCTCGGCGAACGCCGTGGCGTCGTCCAGGTGGCCCTGCGCGGCCAGCGACTCCGCCAGGCTGTCGAACAGCTCCGCGTCCTTCTCCGAGAAGGGCGCCAGCGCCTCCTGGAGGAACGGCTGGGGCAGCGCGCCCTTGTCATCCACCGCCAGCTTCGAGCGCAGCGTCTTCACGTGCTCGAACCCGGAGGCCACCGGGGCCTCCTTCGCGCCGTTGAGCTTGTGCACGAGCACCTGCATCAGCGTCGCCAGGGCCGTGGTGAACTCCTGCGGGGACACGCGGTCCGGCATCCACCGGCGCCACAGCTCCACGGCCGCGGCCACGACGTAGTCCTTGAAGGGGCCGGTGCCCTTCCACTTCGCCGCCCACTGCTGGGCGATGCCGAGCGGATAGGCGGACTCCGCCAGCTTGCGGTAGTCCTCTTCACCCACCGGGATGCCGTAGTGCCCCAGCGTGCCCAGCAGGGCCTCCGTCGAGTAGTCCTTGAGGCCCGTCTTCTGCCACGACTTTTCCACGCGCTGCGTGCTCACCAGATGCTCTCCGAGGCCATGCGAGTGCCGGCCATCGGCCCCGCTGGCCGTCTTCTAGCGAAAGCGGAGCCCGGCGAATACGGCCTTTGCGGGCCCCGTCAGGCGGCGGACGGCTGGGGCGGCGGGCGGCCCGGCACGATGGGCCACACCGTGGGCTGGCGCCGCCCGTCCTCCACCCGGCGGGCCATGTACGGCTCGCACCCGCGCTCCTGGAAGGCCCGCTTCCACGCGGCGAAGCTGCCGCCCGCGCGCCAGGCGTCCATGGCCGCGAGCCCCGCCTCCGGACCGCACTGGGCCAGCATGTACTCCACCCAGGCCCAGCGCGCGGACGTGGGCCGCACCTCTGCCCGCCCCCGCAGCCCCTTGCGCAGCCGCTCCAGCTTGTGCTCCACCTCCCGCAGGCCCGCGAAGGGCGCCCCGTCCAGCGGCGTGTTGCGCTTGGCCACGAAGGGCGCGACCCCCAGCGCCACCGGCAGGATGCGCGACAGCTCCGTGGTGAAGCGGATCAACTCGTCGATGTCCGCGTCCTCCTCATGGGGCAGGCCCACCACGTTGTAGACCTTGAGCTGCTTCATGCCCGCCGTGCGAGCGAACCGGGCCGCGCGGAGAATCTGCTCCTCGGAGTGCTTGCGGTCCACCAGGTCCCGCATCTTCTGGGACGCCCCGTCCGCGGCCACCGTGAGGTTCGTCGCCCCTCCCCGCCGGAGCTGATCCACCAGCTCCTGCGTGAGCCGGTCCGCGCGCAGCGAGGACACGCCCACCTCGCGCCCCGAGTCCACGAGGGTGCGCAGCAGCTCCACGATGCGCGGGTGGTCCGTCACCGCCGCGCCCACCAGCCCCACGCGCTTCGCATGTTCCGGGATGAGCGACAGGATGCGCTCCGGAGGCACCGTGCGCATGCCGCCGTTCGTGGTGCGGCGCATGACGCAGTAGTGGCAGCCCCGGGAGCAGCCCCGCTCCGGCTCGATGAGGAACATCGACCGGAGCTCCGTGTGGGGCGTGATGATCTGCGTGCGCGCCGGCAGCCGGGCGTCCGTCGCCTTCGCCACATGGTAGCGCGCCCCACCCCGCCCGGGCACCCGGAAGCCGGGGACCTTCGCCAGGTGATCCAGCAGCGCCTCGCGCTCCATGGAGGCCGCGGCCTCCAGCAGCACGTGGATCAGATCCTCCGCCTCCCCCTGGACGAGCACGTCCACGAAGGGCTCCAGCGGATCCGGGTTGGAGAACGTCAGCGGGCCGCCCGCCACCACCAGCGGATGTCTGGCATCCCGTTCCGATGAAAGAACTGGCAAACCAGACAAATCCAACATCGTGAACAAACCTGAAAGCTCCAATTCATAGGCAACTGAAAAGGCAAGCATTTCAAAGCTAGACACGGGTGCCTGGGATTCCCAGGTAAACAATGGCGTCCGTGTTCTCTTGTATGTCTCGACATCATCGGGAAGGAAGACACGCTCGGCGGTCGCGCCCGCGTGCTCATGCACCTCCCGGTAGATGGCCTGGTAGCCCAGCGAGCTCATGCCCACGTGGTAGGGGCTCGGGTAGCAGAGCGCGACCCGGTAGGGCGCCTCCTTGCGGAGCGTCCCTGCTTCGTCCGCCAGCAGTGAGCAGACGTGCTCGATGAGTTCGTAACGGCCCTCCATGGTCCTCCCGACGTGGATTCCAGACACCTAACAACAGCGCGGCCCCGGACCGCCACTCCCACGTGGGGGAGGGGCTGCCGGGGCCGCGTTGGCCTTCAGGGTCGGTCAGTGCCGACTACTTGAAAGACGGGATCTTGTTCGACGGGATGCAGCGGCCCTCGTTGTAGCTCGGGGGGAACTCGTCGTTCTCCTCGACGTACGCCGCCTCTTCCTCAGTCAGGAAGTCGCCGAACCAGAAGCGCTCCGGGACCGCCTCGCACTGCACGGCGAAGTCCGGGTTGATGCCCGAGCCCGAGCCGCAGTTGGAGAAGCCCTGGTCCGGATCGTTCTGGTCAACACGGGGATCGCAGCCGGTCGCCGGCCACACCGCACGCATCACGTACGTGGAGGTGCAGCCATTGCGCGTGAACGTGACCTCACCCGTCATCTGGGTGCCCGGAGAGCTGGGCGACGAGTACACCTTCACGTTCGCGAGCGTGTAGGCGATCGATGAGGTCACTCCGGCCGTCGTGGGGTTCACGGTGGCCGTATTGAACGACGGAGCCAGGCAGAAGTCGTCCGTCGTGTCCGCGCTCAGGTCACCGGTGACCTGGAGGCTGTCGAACGTGTTGTTCGCGTCCGCAGAACCCAGCCGGGCCATGTACTGCGGCCGAACCACGAGGATGTTGCTCCCCGTCTTCGGGTCCGCGAACTTCCACACGCCCAGGTTGTCACCCACCTCGAGCGCCTCGGCCGCGGTGCAGGCAGTGCCATCCGCACGGGTCGGGCCGCTCACCACGTCGTACTTCGCCCACCAGTTCGCGAAGCTCGCGTCCTGGACGATGCAACCCGGATCCGGCTGCTCGACGTCGCAGGCAGTCAGGCTGCCCGCGGCCGCCACCATTACCAGCGATGAAAGAATGCTCTTGCGCATGATGCTGATCTTCCTCACTTGGTCGGGTGACTAGAACGTGTACCGGACACCGAAGCGGATCTGCCGCGGGGCCTGGTAACGGTCCGGGTTCTTGTAGTTCTGGTTCACGTCTTCGAACGCCAGCGTGCCGCCACCGGCGCCCGGGACGTTGCCAGGGCTGTCAGCCGTCGGCAGGTCCGCCACGGTGCCCGACTTGCCCGTCTTCGCATCGTAGACCGGGAGCACCTGCGAGAACGTGTAGGACTCGTCGACGCTGTCCACGCCCTGGAAGTTGAAGAGGTTGAACACGTCCAGGGTGAAGGACACCACGCTGTCCTTGCTGACGCGGTAGTTCACGCCCACGTTGGAGTCAACGCTGTTGATCCACGGGGTGCGACCGCCGCTGCCGCGCGGCAGGATGAACGTCTCATCCTGGCCGTAGCCCGGGTACGCGCCGAGGTAGCTGATGGGCGTACCGGAGTTGCCGCGGTAGGACAGACCGATGCTCGCCGACAGCGCGTTGGAGATGTTGAACTCCTTGGCGCCGAACACCTTGATGGCGTGCGTACGGTCGAAGGGCAGCAGACCCGAGCGGTTGTTCAGGAGGGCCACCAGGTCGAAGTCCGCGAGGATGTTCGGGTCGAGCTGGTTGTTCTCCGGACGGAACAGACCGGGGTAGTTGCCGTACAGGCGGGACCACGTGTAGCTCGCCTGCGCCAGCCAGCCATCCGTGAACGTGCGGTTCAGGTAGACGGTGACCGCGTCGTAGTCACGCACCGGCGTCGGGAACTCCTTGGCGAAGCCGCTGCCGGGGTTACCGAGGAAGTACGTGTTGCCGTCATCGCGGCTCATGTCCTCGATGACCTTGCCCATGTCGCGGTGCGTGTAGGTCGCGCCCAGGCGGGTGTTCGCCAGGAGCTCGTACTCGCCGCCGACCACGACTTCGTCGGAGGACTGGGGCTCGATGTCCGGATCGACCGGCTCGCTCTGCACCAGACCGCCGCTGAAGTACTGGTTGGAGTTCAGCGTGGCCTCGGAGCGCGGCACGATGTACTGGCGGTCCGAGCAGTTGCCGCGCTGGCCTTCCAGCGTGGACGGATCGCAGCCAGGAACATCCGACCCCGGCTCCGTCAGGTAGCGACGCGCGCCGAAGCGGCGTTCACCCGGGAAGGCGCGGTCCATCATGTTGAGCGGAACCTGCTCGTAGTAACGGGCGAAGTTCACGAACAGCTTCGCGCGGCCGTTGGCGAACGGATCCACCACGGCGCCGATGCGGGGCGACCACTGGTTGGCCAGCTTCAGCGCCAGGTTGCCGTCGCCGCCGTACATGGACTGCACGTCGTAGCGCACGCCCAGGTTCAGGGTGACGCGGTTGGCGATGGACCAGCTGTCCTGGAGGAAACCACCGATGGTGGTGCCGCTCGTGGAGGACTGCTGCAGGGTCTCGAACACCGGGGTGTCCGGGGCCGTCTGGTAGCCGTAGCGGCGGTTGTCCGACCAGATGCGCCGGGTCACGCCGTTGAGCT
The DNA here is from genome assembly GCF_003611685.1 of Corallococcus sp. CA049B. Taxonomy (NCBI): domain Bacteria; kingdom Pseudomonadati; phylum Myxococcota; class Myxococcia; order Myxococcales; family Myxococcaceae; genus Corallococcus; species Corallococcus sp. CA049B. The sequence continues at coordinate 12,120 of NZ_RAWC01000118.1, forward strand.
GCACGTCGCTGAGCGAGCCGGCCTCCTGGAGGAACACGCTACCGGAGTAGGCCTTCTTCTGGTCGAAGGTCAGGAACTCCGTGTCCACGCCCGCCTTGAACACGTGCGTGCCCAGGGCGTTCAGCAGGTAGGTGGCCTTGGCGTTGATCTGGTAGCGATCCAGCGTCGCCTCGGACATGAAGCCGGGGCCGCCCACGAGGTAGTTCGTCACCGGGCAACGCACGGCCTGCTCCGCCGTGGTCGTGCCGCAGAACTCCGCGGCGTTGGGGACGCTCTCGAACGTGGTGATCGGACGGCGACGGGTGTACTGAGCCAGCGAGTAGCCGGCCAGGCCGTCCGTCGAGCCGATGGCGGTGCCGTCCGCCGGAGACGTACCCGCGGTCTGGTGGAACCAACCGAGGTTGGCGTCGACCAGGACCTTCTTGTCCATGAACGCGCCGGCGTACTTGAGGGCGAGCGCCGTGGTGTTGGCGCGCGTCTCAGTCTGACCGATGTCCTCGGGACGCACGGCCTGCGCCGCCGGCAGACCGCCCGAACGGGGGTCGATCCGCAGCTTGCCCAGACCACCCGACACGGTCGGGGTGCCGTTCATGGCGAACGACACGTTGTGGTCCTGGTTGATGAGGTACGTCAGCTTGCCCATGAACTGGATCGTGCGGGAGTCAGCGAAGTACGACCGCTGGGAACCCGGGATCTCCTGGACGACGCTGAAGCCGTTCGCATCCTTCGCCACCGCGCCGTTGTCATCCAGCGTGAAGGCGTTGAGGGCGCGGGTGTGCTCGTAGCGCTGGAACGACGGCGCGAAGCCGGCGAAGAACCAGAGCTTGTCCTTGAGGATGGGACCGCCGAGGGTGGCGCCGAAGTCGCCCAGGTTGCTCAGGGCGTTCAGGCCGGTGATCGTGGTGCCGTCCTCGATGACCAGCTTGCGCTTGCCTTCCAGGGTGCCCGGCGTCCAGTTGGCGAACACGGAGCCGTGGAACTCGTTGGAACCGGACCGGGTCACCGCGTTGATCACACCGCCCGTGGAGCGACCGAACTCCGGCATGTAACCGCCGGTGATGATGTTCACGTCCTGCACGAACTCGATGCTCAGCGGGCTGGCGTTCACGCCGAAGGCCGGGTCGTTCGTGGACAGACCGTCCACCACGTAGCCGTTCTCAGGCGAGGTCGTGCCGTTGATGGACACGCCGTACTGGTCGGACTGGGCGCCAGGGGCGAGCTCGGCCAGGGACTCGAACGAGCGCGTCGCGCCGCCCTTGCCGACCGGACGGGCCACCGCGATGCGCTTGATGAACTCCTGATCAACGTTGACGCCCTGGTTCGTCGAACCGACGTCGATCGTCGGCGGCGTACCAATAACGTCCACCGTCTGCGTGAAGGAGTCCGGCAGGAGCTCCACGTTCACGCGGATGGTGCGGTTGAGGAGCAGCTGGATTTCGGGGCGGGCGTAAGGCTTGAACGTCTCCTTCTCGAACCGCAACGTATACGTGCCCGGCGGGAGCTGGGGAATACGGTAGTTACCCTGTGCGTCGGTAACCACGGTCTGCTCGCCCTGCAGGTTGGGCGAGGTGGCGGTCACAACGACATCAGCTGCCGGCTTCTTGTCCTCAGTGTTGAGGACAGTTCCGATGATGACGCTGGACTGCGCGAAAGCCGCGGATCCGTACAACAGACCCGCAGCAAGGACGACTCCGGTTTCCCGAAGTACTTGTTTCACTTGCATACCAAACCCCTCCAAGGTGGGCTGCAACCGAAAATGACTCCGGAAAATATCCGAGGTCAAGCAGTTGTCAATAGACCGTTGCTTTTTGGTGACCAGTGCGGCATTGCGCGATCACGCAGCGGCTTCATACACGGTTGCTTGAACCCGGAACCCTTTTCTGTATGGTGGCCGCCCTTCAATCCGGGCATGGCGGGGACGGGTAGTCCACTGGTGAAGAGGAGTTACGTGCATGTTCGATTCAGTCCTTGACCGCGGGCAAGGACCCAGGTCGCGCTTCGGCGTGGGTGCCGGCGTCTCCACGCTGCTCCACGTTGGCCTGCTGGGTCTTGTGGCCTATCTCTCCACGCGTCCGCCTCCCGTGGAGGAGAAGGAGGTCGAGGTCACGCTGAAGGCCACGATGGCGCCTCCGCCGCCTCCGCCTCCGCCTCCTCCCCCGGCGTCGAAGCCGAAGACGGAGAAGAAGGTCACGCCCAAGAAGCCCAAGGACGTGATCGTGCAGCCGAAGGAGATCCCTCAGCAGAAGCCGGAGGAGACGGAGACCGCGCCCGAGCCCGAGGAAGAGGCGAGCGAGTCCGAGGTCGAGGGTGGCGTGGAAGGTGGCGTCGCGGGCGGTGTGGTGGGTGGCGTGGTGGGTGGCGTGATCGGTGGCGTGGTGGGCGGTCAGCTGGGTGGAACGGGCACGGACGTGCTGGCGTTCGGCCAGGGCATGACGCGTCCTGAGAAGATCGCGGGTCCGGAAGTGTCCTATACGCGTGAGGCCATTGAAGCGCGCGTGCAGGGCCTGATGATCGTGAAGTGCGTGATCACGACCGAGGGAAAGGTCGAGCGCTGCCGCACGATCAAGCCGCTCCCTCACATGGAGCAGGCCGTGATGGACGTGCTCACCGCCTCACGTTACAAGCCGGTCACGTTCCAGGGCAGGCCGGTCGAAGTGCAGTACACGTTCAACTTCAACCTGAAGCTGCCGCGCTGATCCAAAGTCGGCAGTCCCGCTTGAGCAGTCCGCCGAACATCACCTCGCGCTCGTGAGGAGGAGCGCTCCACAGCCATGCAATTTACCCTGCTTGATATCTGGCACCACACGGGCCTCTTCGCCCGCATGATCATCTTCACCCTCGCCATCATGTCGGTGGCGTCGCTGGTCGTCATGGCGGAGCGGATGATCGTCTTCCGCAAGACCCGCTCGGACAGCCGCAACTTCGCCGCCAAGATGGGCGCCATCCTCGCGAAGGGCGACCTGACCACCGCGGCGAACACCAACCTGGGCAAGGACGTGGGCCACCTGGGCCGCGTGATCAACTCCGGCCTGACGGCGTACCGGATCACCCCCGGCAACAAGGACCTGGCGGTGGAGTCCGTGGCCCGCGCGCTGGAGCGCCAGGCGCAGCGCGAGGTGCAGAGCCTCAAGCGCGGCCTGGGCCTGCTGGCCACGGTCGGTTCGACGGCGCCGTTCGTCGGTCTGCTGGGAACCACGATGGGTATCGTGAACGCCTTCCAGCTCATGGCGGCGGCGGGCTCCGGCGGTCTGGCGACGATCTCCGCCGGTATCTCCGAGGCGCTCATCACCACGGCGTTCGGTCTGCTCGTGGCGATCCCCGCGGTGATGGCCTACAACTTCCTGCAGGGCTGGGTGGATGCCCGCTCCGTGGACATCTCCGAGTCCTCCAACGAGTTCCTGGACGTGGTGGCCCGGCACGTGGGCGGCGGTTCTTCGCACACGGCCTAGTCTTAAGCCCCACCCTGGGACGTCCCCACCCATGCGGGCGGTCCGGCTGAGAAGCCGCGCTGCCCCGGGGTGGGCGTTCCTTCCCGGATACAGGTGCACGCATGGGAATGTCAGCAGGCCCCAAAGGGGGCATCAAGAGCGAGATCAACGTCACACCCCTGGTGGACGTGGTGCTGGTGCTCCTCATCATCTTCATGGTCGTGACGCCCATGCTCCAGCGCGGCAAGTCCGTGGAGCTGCCCAAGGCCACGGAGATCGAGAAGGAAGGCAAGACGGACGCCGATCCGTTGATCCTCTCCATCACCCCGGACAAGAAGATGTTCGTGGAGAACGATGAGGTCGACGAGAAGGGGCTCCAGGAGAAGATCGCCGCGGAGCTGGTGAAGGATCCGGGCAAGAAGATCCTCCTGAAGGGCGACAACGCCCTGAACGTGGGCGACGTGCGCAAGGTGCTGGACACGGCCCGCAAGGCGAAGGCGAAGCAGATCGCCCTGGGTGTGGAGGAGAAGAAGTAATGTCCCGAGGACACAAGCAGCGTCAGTGGGTCAAGCCCGCGTCCGCGCCGAACTCGGAGATCAACGTCACGCCCCTGGTGGACGTGGTGCTGGTGCTCCTCATCATCTTCATGGTGGTGACGCCCCTCCTGGAGAAGGACATCCTCGTCCGCGTCCCGGAGACGGAGGTGGAGGAGAACCAGCCGCCGCCGGAGCCCGATGATCAGCAGATCGTCGTGCAGGTGGACAAGGCCGGCGCCTACTCCATCAACACGGAGCAGATCCCCGCTTCGGACTACGTCGCCCGCCTCAAGCGGATGCTGAACGCCAAGAAGCCGGACGAGAAGGTCGTCTTCTTCATGGCGGACGACGCGGCGAACTACGGCAAGCTGGTGGTGGCGCTGGATGGCGCCCGTGCCGCGGGAGCGAAGATCCTGGGCATGGCCACCGAGCTTCCCCAGAACGCGGTCATCCAGGGCACGCAGACCACGCCGGACGGAGCGCCGCCCGCGCCCCCTGCCCCGCCGGCGCCCTGAGCCACGCCGTCAATTGATTGCATCCGAAGCCCGCTGGCGTTCCGACGCCAGCGGGCTTCTTCTTTTTCAGGCTCCAGGTCCCCGCTCGGGACCCGACGTCTGCCGCGTGGGATGGCCGAGGATGGCCGCCTGTGAGGACAGCGCGCCGGTACGGGCATTGCTCTCCCCTCCTCCCGTACGGGTTGGAAGGGGGAGACGATGCTGGCGAGGGTGCGGTCGGGGGCATTGATGGGCATCGACGCGGTGGTGGTGGAGTGCGAGGTCGACATGGCCCTCGGGCTGCCCTACTTCAACGTCGTGGGGCTGCCAGAGGGAGCAGCCCGGGAGTCGAAGGTCCGGGTGGTCTCCGCGCTGAAGAACGCGGGCTTCGACCTTCCGCAGAAGCGGATCACGGTCAACCTGGCGCCCGCGGAGATCCGCAAGGAAGGGGCGGCCTTCGAGCTGCCCATCGCCTTGGGCGTCCTGGCGGCGGCGCGGTTGATGGACGAGGAACCGCTGGAGCGCTACCTCTTTGGCGGAGAGCTGTCGCTGGATGGCTCCATCAAGGCCATCAAGGGAGTGCTTCCGCTGGCCGTGGCGGCCCGGAATGGCGGCTTCCAGGGGGTCATGGTGCCGGCAGCCAACGCGGCGGAGGCGGCGCTGGTGGAAGGCATCCAGGTGCTGTCCGTGGCCCACCTGAAAGAGGCCGTGGGACACCTCACCGGCAAGGCCCCGCTGACGCCGCTGACGCGCGCGGGGAGCTCCCTGAGCCGTCTTCGCACGGTGGCAGCGGACATGGCCGACGTGCGCGGGCAGCCGGAGCTCAAGCTGGCATTGGAGCTCGCGGCGGCGGGCGGCCACAACATCCTGATGGCCGGACCTCCAGGCTCGGGCAAGACGATGCTGGCGCGACGGCTGCCAGGCATCCTGCCCGAGATGACGTTCAGCGAGGCGCTGGAGGTGACGAAGGTCTACTCCATCCAGGGGCTCTTGGGAGACGAGCAGGCGCTGATCCGAGAGCGCCCGTTTCGCGCGCCCCATCACACGCTGTCCGACGCGGGGCTCGTGGGAGGTGGCCCCATGGCCCGTCCAGGCGAGCTGTCCCTGGCCCACCACGGCGTGCTGTTCCTCGACGAGTTGCCGGAGTTCCGCAAGAACGTGCTGGAGGTGCTGCGTCAGCCCCTGGAGGAAGGCGCCATCCACCTGGCGCGGGCCACCCAGCACATCAGCTATCCCTGCCGGGTCATGCTGGTGGCGGCGATGAACCCCTGCCCGTGCGGTTACTTCAACGTCCCCGGACACACGTGCACCTGCCTCGAGCACCGCATCTTCGGCTACCACTCGCGCATCAGCGGTCCGCTGCTGGACCGCATCGACATCACCGTGCAGACGCGGCCGGTGGAGTACCACCATCTCGCCGAGAAGAGTCAGGAGCTGCCCAGCCAGTACTACCGGCAGCGTGTGGAGGCCGCGCGCGAACGGCAGCGCGCCCGCTTCCACGACACGCCAGGGGTGCACTGCAATGCCCAGATGCCTTCGCATCTGCTGCGCCGCTACTGCGTGCTGTCACCGCCCGCGGAGAAGGCGCTGAAGGACGCGGTCACTCATTTTGGCCTGTCCGCTCGGGCGCATGACCGCATCCTCAAGCTCGCGCTGACGCGCGCGGACCTGGAGGGACACGGACGTATCGAGGACGTGGACATGCGGCTCGCCGTCGATTGCCGGATGCTGGACCGCCGGGGCTGGCTCCACGCCAATACCCGGGGCGCGGTGAATGCATCATCCCGTCCCACTCTTGTCAGGCACCAGGACTCCGAGCTGGATGGACGTCTCGGGGCTCCTTTCGACCTGGGCTGAGCTTCCACTCGCGGGCAGGGGCTGCACGACCCGCTCCTCCAGACGGGGAGCAGGGCCGGTGATGATGCGCGCGGACCTGCCGAAGGTCAGGTACGCGTACGCCCAGTTGAGCAGCACGGCCAGCTTGCTCCGGAAGCCGATGAGGAAGGTGATGTGGATGAAGAGCCAGGCCAACCAGGCGACGAAGCCGGATTGCTTCACCCGGCGGAAGGCCACGCCCACGGCATGGCCCCTGCCGATGACCGCGTAGGTTCCCCGGTCCCAGTAGTGGAAGGGCTGCATGGGCTGACCCGCGAGCTGGCGGCGGAGGTTGAGCACCGCGTGCTTGCCCTCCTGCATGGCCGCGGGCGCCACTCCCGGGACCGCGCTTCCGTCCTCCTGCTTCACGAGCGCCAGGTCCCCCACGACGAAGATGTCGGGGTGCCCGGGCACGGTGAGCTCGGGCGTCACCGGGACGCGCCCTGCCCTGTCCAGCGCCACGCCGAGCGAGCGGGCCACGGGCGAGGCCTCCACCCCCGCGGCCCAGAGCACCGTGCGGGCCGCCAGATGTTCAGGGCCCATGTGCACGCCCGCGGCGTCGATGTTCGTGACCCGGGTGCCCGTGCGAACCTCGACACCGAGCCCCACCAGCACCCGGCGGGCCTCCGCCGAGAGATTCTCGGGGTAGGTGGGGAGCACGCGGTCCATTCCCTCGATGAGGATGACGCGTGCGTCCCGCGGGTCGATGTTCTGGAAGTCGCCCGACAATGAATTGCGGCTGATCTCCGCCAGCGCCCCCGCCAGTTCCACGCCCGTGGGGCCCGCGCCAATGATGGCGAAGGTGAGCAGCGCGCGGCGGCGCTCGGGGTCCGGTTCGCGCTCGGCCTGCTCGAAGGCAAGCAGCACGCGGCGGCGGATCTCCAGCGCGTCCTCGACGGTCTTCAATCCCATCGAGTGTCGCGACCAGGCGTCATTGCCGAAGTACGAGTGCGTCGCCCCGGTGGCGACGATGAGGAAGTCGTACGCCAGCTCCCCGTCCGCCAGCAGGACGCGCTTGCGCGCGGTGTCCACGCCGGTGACTTCCGCGAGCAGCACCTGGACGTGATCGCGTCCGAGCATCGCCCGCAGTGGCGCGGCGATGTCGCTGGGGCTGAGCGTCGCCGTGGCCACCTGGTACAGCAGCGGCTGGAAGAGGTGGTGGTTGTGACGGTCCACCATCGTGACGCGAACCCCTGCCTTTCGCAGGTACCGGGCCGCGTAGAGGCCGCCGAAGCCGCCTCCCAGGATGACCACATGGGGAAGGTTCTCACGGGTCGTATTCACGTGAGAAATGTCACGGCGACGCGCCAGGGTTTCAACGCAAAGCCTTCCATCCCAGCAAGCCGGACTGTCACCTCCCCTCGTGTCTGCTTATGCGGAGACGCCCCCACCTTTGCGCCTTCTCAGCACACGGGAGACAGCCACGCCGCTCCGCCGTTTCGGACGGCTCCGGCGAACCTGGACGCCCTTGCAGGTCCTTTGCGCCTGGGAGCCCGCGCGGCATGAGCGTTGCTCTGCCCACCGCCGAGGCATCCAGCCCGCAGGGCGGCGAGGGAGGCAGACGAGATGAGCAGGCTGACGGAGAAGTTGAAGGCAGTGGCGGCGGCGGTGGCGTCCATCGAGAAGCAGTTCGGCCGGGGCGCGGTGATGACGCTCGGCGCGGACGCACCGGAGCAGAAGGTGGCGATCATCCCCACGGGCTCGGTGGGACTGGACCGGGCGCTGGGCGTGGGGGGCTATCCGCGAGGGCGCGTGGTGGAGCTGTTCGGCAACGAGTCCTCCGGCAAGACGACGCTCACCCTGCATGCCATCGCGCAGGTGCAGGCCGTGGGAGGCGTCGCGGCCTTCATCGACGCGGAGCACGCGCTGGACCTGTCCTACGCGCGCAAGCTGGGCCTGCGTACGGAGGAACTGCTCGTGGCGCAGCCGGACACCGGGGAGCAGGCGCTCGAAATCACCGAGCAGCTCGTGCGCTCGGGCGCTGTGGACCTCATCGTGGTGGATTCCGTGGCGGCGCTGGTTCCCCGGGCGGAGATCGAAGGGGAGATGGGTGACGCGCACATGGGCGTCCAGGCGCGGCTGATGAGCCAGGCGCTGCGCAAGCTCACGGGCGCGGTGAGCCGCTCCGGCACCTGCATCATCTTCATCAACCAGATCCGCATGAAGATTGGCGTGATGTTCGGCAACCCGGAGACGACGACGGGGGGTAACGCGCTGAAGTTCTATTCGTCGGTGCGGATGGAGATCCGCCGCACGGGCAACCTCAAGGAGGGTGACGCGGTGGTGGGCTCACGGGCCCGCGTGAAGGTGGTGAAGAACAAGCTGGCGCCCCCGTTCCAGGAGGCGGAGTTCGATGTGCTCTACGGCACGGGCATCCACCGCGCCGCCGAGGTGCTGGACCTGGCCGTGAGCGCAGGCGTGGTGGAGAAGTCGGGCAGCCACTTCAGCCTGCGGGGTGAGCGCATCGGCCAGGGCCGCGAGCGGGCGTGCGAGTGGCTGCGGGAGCACCCGGACGTCCTGGAGGCCCTCGCTCGCGACCTGGTGGGAGCCACCACGCCCGCCGTGACGGCCGGAGACGTCGCGGCGGCCTAGCTCGTGGCCTGGAGTGCATCCAGCGAGAGGGGGACCTCCCAGTGGCGTTGGCCCGCACGCAGCACCAGATGGCCCTCGGGGCTCTCTTCCAGCAGCTCGCCGAACTGGTACTGCGCATCGCGAGAGAAGCGGGCCTTTGCCCTGCCCTGCTTCACTCGGCACGTGAGGACTCCGTCCGGCGAGAGCTGGAGCGACCCCGGGTCCAGGGCTTCGGCCGTCCGGTCGCCCAGACGCAGGGACACACGCTCGTCCGGGGTGACGTCCACGGTGCGGACCTCGTAGGCCGCGTCCTCCACCTGGACGTAGCACCAGTCCGAAGCGATGCGGAGCTGGTAGCGCCCGTCGTCATCCAGGACCAGCGAGGCATTGAAGAGCTCGATGATCTTCGGGTGCTCGATGGGCTCGTCGTCGTGCCACCAGCGCAACGCCGCATCCAGACGGATGCCGCTGTCCTCGCGGGTGTGCCAACGCTTGCCTGGAGGGGGCTGACCAGTGGGAGGTTGCATGTCGCCCTTCATGTGCTGAGACAGGCCGGCGGATTCAAGCCGCCGGAGCCTCGATGCCTACCAGTTCCGCACGAACTCCGTGTAGCCACGGAAGGCCACGGCGCCCCAGAAGTTCACCAGCACGCCAAGCGCCAGCACGGCCATCACCGCGCGGTTGCGCAGCGACCATCCGCCAATGGCGAAGAGCAACAACAGGTAGGGCGTGTAGTCCAGGCTGAACCGGAAGCCGAACTGCATGTAACCGGTGTTCTGGTAGAAGAGCCCCGGCAGCGCGCACACCGCCACGGTCAGCCACAGGGGCCAGTGCAGACGGGGACGCGTACGGGGGACCAGCAGGAACACCAGCAGGGGCAGCGTGAGCAGCAGCGTCAGCCCATGCGGGTCGTACGACAGCTTCAGCGGAGACAGAGACACCTGGGGCAGCTTGAGGAACGCGGCCTGGAGGTTGCGCGACAGGTACTCGATGTTGAAGAGCCCGAAGCGGTCGATGTCGACGTTCACCCGGTTGTTGAAGAGGTACGAGTGGCCGAACTCGCCGGGCTTGCCGAAGCGGTAGACGTTGTACGCGGCCGCGAGCACGGCGAGGGGTGCGGCCCCCGCGCCGAAGAGGACGAGCTTGCGGAGGGCGGGCTTCCACGCGGTGGGAAGGGCCTTCAGTTGGGCCAGCCGGTCCGGCCCGGGGCAGAGCGCCTCCAGGACGAAGAAGAGGCCCGCGAACACCAGCGGCGTGCGGGTGAGCACGGCCATGGAGAAGAAGAGGCCCGCGAGCACGGGGCGCCGCGCCTTGACGGCGTTGCGCACGTACAGACACGTGAGCGCCACGCCCATCACCTGCGCGCCAAACCAGACCTCGCCCCGGATGGCGCAATAGAAGAACAGCGTGCCGAAGGCGAGCACCAGCGACAGCACCACGTTGTCGTCGCGGTTGCGCTCCGTCTCCCCTTCCTGCGCGAGGAAGCGCAGCAGCGAATAGAAGAGCGCCACCGCGAGCGCGCCCACGAAGACGCCGAAGGACGTGTCGTTGAACTGGTAGCCGTGCAGCGCGACGAAGGGGAGCATCACGATCGCGGGGAAGGACGGGAAGCTGACGAACCAGCGATCATCGCGAAGCGGGCGTCCCTCGCACCGCACCTTGTGGCCGTCCACCAGCCGCACGCAGGCCCAGTCCTCCAGGTTGGGCAGCACCTTGGGATCCACGTCGAGCCGTCCCTCCAGCCAGGACTGTGCCTGGTAGATGAAGTGCGGCGCGGCGCTCTGCCGGAGGAAGCGCTGCGAGCTGAAGCTGGACAGCACCGCGAACGCGATGAGGAACAGCACCACCTCCACCCGGTAGGCGGAAAGCCACAAGCGCACCGCGCTCCGCACCGGATGCGCTCCTGCTCCAGGCGGCGACGTGGGGGGGCGGGTGGATTCCGTCGCCGTCGTGGGACTGGCGAGCGGCGCGGAGGACTCGGGCGTGGCGGCGACGGGTTCGCCCTCGGTGGCCGAGGCCGGGGGCACCGTGGACGGCGCTTCCAGGGCGGAAGGACGGGGACGCTTTGATTTGGAGCGACTCATGGCGACACGGGGGCGGCGAGCAGGTGCAACCTCAACATTTCCAGCACGTGGGACGCGGCGAACAGGCGGACCCGATCCCGGTCACCCGAGAGCGAGATCCGCTCGCAGCGGGGCTCCATTCCGGGACCGGCCAGCCCGCAGTACACGGTGCCCACGGGGTCCTCGGGCGTGCCTCCGCCAGGGCCCGCGTAGCCCGTGACGGACAGGCCAAACGTGGCGCCGCAGGCGGCGCGGACTCCCTCCGCCATGGCGAGCGCTGTCTGGGACGACACGGCGCTGTGCTTCTCCAGGATGTCCGGGGGCACGCCCACCCAGGCGGACTTCATCTTCTCCGAGTAGGCGACCGCCCCCCCGATGAAGACCTGGCTGGAGCCCGGAACGGCCGTGAGCTCCTGCGCGACGAGGCCGCCCGTGCAGCTCTCCGCCACCGCCAGCGTGTGACCGCGACGAGACAGCAGGTCGAGGAGGACGGGGGCGTATTCGCTGCCATCCGCGCCGTAGACGTGCGTGCCCAGCGCGTGCCGGCAGGCGGCCTCCGCGGCCGCGAGCGCGGCGTCGGCCTCCGCCTGCGTGGGGGCTTCCGCCATCAGCTTCAGGTGGTTCTCCGGTGCGTGCGTCCGGAAGCCGAACACCACCCTGGGGTGGCTGGGAGCCAGGGGCATCACCCGCTCGTTCAGCACGGACTCGGGCAGGCGCACGGTCCGCAGCAGGCGGAAGGCCCGGAACGTGCGACCGGACTCGGCGGCGAGCCAGGTCCGCACGCGCGGCAGCACCTCTCCGTCCACCAGGGCGCGGTATTCGCGCGGGACACCGGGGAGGAAGAACAGGTGGGCGCGGCCCAATCGCTGGATGACCAGCGGCGCCGAGCCCTGGGGATTGCGCACCGGCTCGGTGCCCGCGGGGATGCGCGCCATGCGCAGGGCGCCCGGATTCAGGGCCATGCCCCGCGCGGCGTAGCGCTCCTTCAGCCAGCCGAGCACCCGCGCGTCCTCTTCCATGGACACGCCCGCGGCGGCGGCGGCGCACTCCAGCGTGAAGTCGTCCGCGGTGGGCCCCAGGCCTCCCGAGACGATGACCACGTCCGCGCGCGCCGAGGCCTCCAGCAGCGCGCCCGTGATGTCCGGACGCACGTCGCCCACCAGCGTCACCCGTGCGACCTTCACGCCCAGGTCGAAGAGGCGGGCTTCCAGGTAGGTGCTGTTGGTGTCCGTGATGAGGCCGGTGACGAGCTCGTCACCGGTGCACAGCAGCTCGACGCGCATGGGCCGGGCATCCTAGCGGCCGGCACGGTCCGCGTCCCGGCTCCCGCGCCTGACTGCTCAGAGGAACGCGGGACCGTCGTCCGTGGCGTTGGGCTCGGAGTCCTCGTCGTCGTCCTCGTCCATCCCGGCCGCCACCGCCACCGCCGCGACGGCGCCGACCTTGCGCGACGCCAGCCGGCTGCGCACGGAGACCGCGGACTCCACCAGCCCCATGACCAGGTACGCGGCGAAGTACGTCACCAGCACCCAGGCCGGGTGGAACTGCTGGGCGATGAACGCGCCCGTGAGCGCCATGGCCATGAAGACGAGCGCCGTCTTGCGGCTGGGACGCGCGTCCTTGAAGGTGCGGTAGCGCACCGTGGACACCATCAGCAGCGACAGGGCGCCCACCGCAACCGCCACCGGCACGCGCGCGCCGTCACCGAGCGCCTCGCCCTGGCTGGCCACGTGGTGGGAGATGATGAGGGAGACGAGCACGCCAGCCGCCAGCGGGATGGGGAGGCCCACGAAGAAGCCGCCGCCACCGCCGTGCGGGTTGCGCATGGCGAGCACGTTGAAGCGCGCCAGCCGCATGGCGCCGCAGGCCATGAACGCGAAGGAGATGAACAGGCCCCAGAAGCCCATGGGGGCCAACGCCCACTTGTAGACGAGGAGCGCCGGCGCCGCGCCAAAGGACATGACGTCCGCGAGGCTGTCGAGTTGCATGCCGAAGTCGCTCTGCGTCTTCGTCAGGCGGGCCACCCGTCCGTCGAACCCGTCGAAGAACATGGCGAAGAGGATGGCCAGGGCCGCCTGGTACAGCTGCACCGGTTCTGCCTCACCCGAACACAGGGTGATGGCGTAGAAGCCACAGAAGATGGAAGTGACGGTGAAGAGGTTCGGGAGCACGAACATCAGTTTCCGCAGCTTCATCGTTCCCTCGACTTCCCCAGGTGGTCGGCTGCCCATGTGGCAGAAACGGCGAGGGAACGGACCTTAGCAGGGTTTTATTCGCGCCGGAGTCAGTCCCCGGTCCTATGGGAGGAGAAATGCCGTACGGGCAGTGGGCCCTGTGGGGATTGGCCGCGGCGGCGGTCCTGCTGCTGGCGAACGTGGTGTGGGTCCTGCTCGTGCGGCGGTGGTACCGCCTCAAGGGACCCCTCCCCGAGATGCTGCGCGTGCGCTGCGCGGATGGGTGGGAACTGACCGTGCACGCCCGGAGGGCCCCGGTGCGCCGCTTCGCGGAGCCCGTCCTGCTGTGCCACGGGCTGGCGGCCAACCGCTTCACCTTCGACTTCGAGCCGCCCTACTCCGTGGCCCACTACCTCACCGAGGCCGGCTTCGACTGCTTCAGCGTGGAGTGGCGCGGCACCGGGCACTCGCAGCGTCCGCCCAGGGGCCGGCGGCCCACGGACTTCACCGTGGACGACCACATCCAGCACGACGGGCCGGCCCTGCTGGAGCTGGCGCTGAAGGAGACCGGCGCGAAGCAGGCCTTCTGGCTGGGCCACTCGCTGGGGGGACTGGTGGGGTACGGCGTGGCGCAGGGGCCGGATGGCGGGAAGCTGGCGGGCCTGCTCGAGCTGGGCGCGCCGGTGTATCTCAAGTCGGAGCCGTTCCTGCGGACGCTCATCTCGCTGGGCGTGCGCGCGGCGTGGCCCGGAAGCATCCGGCAGTCGTGGGTGAGCGCCAGCATGGCGCCCTTCCTGGGCTACCTCGCGCTGCCCCTGTCGGACATCGTCGTGAACCCCCGGCATGTCCCGCCACGCGTCCTGCGGCAGCTGTCCGTCAACATGATGGCGGCGATGAGCCGCAAGGTGCTGCTCCAGTTCCAGGACTGGATCTCCCACGACGCGTTCCGTTCCTACGACCGCAAGACGGACTGGCGCGCGGGCATCGCGAAGCTCCAGTTGCCCGTGCTGGTGATGGGCGGCAGCGCGGACCGCCTGGCCACCTCGGCCAACGTGGAAGCTCAGTACGCGCTGCTCACGTCACCGGATCGCACGCTGCATGTCTTTGGCCGGGACCGCGGGGACAAGATGGACTACGGCCACGGCGACCTCATCTTCGGCACCGGCGCGCCCATGGAGGTCTACCCCGTCATTCGCGAGTGGCTCGAACAGCGCGCCACGCCCCTTCCTCCCGCGTCCGCTCAGGGCTGAGGCGAGCGGGCGTCGAGCTGGACGCAGGGGGAGCCCAGTCCTCGCCGGGTGCCCGCGTCGACGTGGCGGAGTTGGACGCGTGTCTGGCCCTCGCAGTCGGTGGAGACCAGCTCGCCCCGCGCGTCCTTCGCGGTGAGGTGCTCCACCTGCAACTGGCCCTCTTCGATGGCCAGCAGGATGGAGCCCGGGGTGTCGCGCACGTCGACGTTCCTGGACTCCAGGGTGGCCTTCGAATCCGCCGCCAGCGCGGCGAGCCCGCAGCCCGAGAGCCGGGCGTTGCGGAGCGTCGCGCGGGCCCGCTGCGTCGCCAGCACGCAGGTGCCCTTCGCCCCCTCGACGGTCACGGTGTCGACGTCCGCTTCCACCTGGCGCAGGTGGAGCCCATCTCCCGCGAGGCCATCCGCGGTGCTCACGCCCTGGATGACCCCGTCCCGCAGGCGCACGCGGCCCTGCAGCGCCACCACGCCGTATTCCCGTGAGCCCTCCAGGCGGAAGCGCCGCACCTCCAGGTCCGAAGCGGTGAGCTGAAGCGCTCCGTAGTTGCCCGCGTCCTTCACGGTCACGTCCTCCAGCAGGCCGGTCGTCGCGGTGAGCCCCATCCCCGCGCGCGTGGCGTGCTCCGAGCGGAAGCCCCGCACCGACAGCCGGGCCTGGTTGGCCGTCACGGCGTACTCGTGTCCCTGGACCCGGACGTCCACCAGCGTCAGCGCGCCCCCCACCGTGGAGAACGCCGTGCCCGTGCCCCCCGAGGCTCGCGCCCGTTCGACCTCCGCCACGCCGCCGTCCTGGCTCAGCGCCATCCGGGGGCCCTGGAAGTCCACCCCCTCCAAGCGCACCGAGGCTCCCCCTCGGACCCGGATCGCGCGGTCGTAGGCCCCCGTGAACGCGCTGTCCCGGAGGATCAGGGACGGCGCGGAGGCCCCCTCGGTCCCGGCCTCCACGAGCACTCCCACCGTGACCGACGCCTGGCTGCCCGCCCCTGCCTCGAAGCGAAGCCCCCTCC
>NZ_RAWC01000119.1:0-27022 GCF_003611685.1 Corallococcus sp. CA049B
CCCCACCACCGCGTCCTCCGGCACCCCCCGCTCCAGCAGGTAGCGCCGCATGGCCCGCGTCTCGTTGTGGAAGGGCGCGGAGTTGTCCCCGCTCACCAGCAGCGACCGCACCTTGCCCTGCCGCCAGAGCGCGATGGCCGCGTCCAGCCGCTGCGCCAGCACCGGCGACGGCACCGCGCCCGGCGCCAGCCCCGCCCCGAACACCAGGGCCACGGGGGCCTCCGGCGCGACCGCCAGCGGCACGATGCGGCCCTGGTAGCGCAGGCGCACGAAGTGGGACAGACCCAGCAGGACGGCCAGGGCCAGCCCGAGCAGCCCCAGGCCCCTGCGTACCCACACCCTGGTCGTGCCGCCAGCCTTCATGGACCCCGCGGAACAGTCGGAAGGGGCCATTCTCTTCCGGCGCCCCCCGCTCGGAAAGCACCATGGGCGGCCCGCTGATGGGAACTGGTCACGCCCGCCCGGCCCCCGGCGTGCCGTGGCGGCGGGCAGGAGGCCCGCGTCAGGGCACCCCGCCGTTGACCGGCCACCGCCCCGCCTATATAGGGGGCCCGCCGTCCCTTAAGGCCAGCCCGGGCTGTCACGGGGCGCGCGCCGCACGTCTTACGAGGAGTTTCCGGTCCATGGCGTCCCTTCGCGACATCCGCAAGCGCATCCGCTCGGTGAAGAACACGCGGCAGATCACCAAGGCCATGAAGATGGTCTCCGCCGCGAAGCTCCGGAAGGCGCAGGACGCCATCCTCGCCGCCCGCCCGTACGCGCAGACGCTGGAGCAGATCATCTCCGAGCTGGCCGTGCGCTCCGCCGACCAGGAGCTGGCGCACCCGCTGCTCGCCACCCGCCCCATCCGCCGCGTGGAGCTGCTGCTCCTCACGTCCGACCGCGGCCTCGCCGGCGGCTTCAACTCCAACGTCATCCGCCGCGCCAACCGCTACCTGTACGAGAACAGCGACCTCCAGGTGCGCGTCTCCACGGTGGGCCGCAAGGGCAACGACTTCTTCCGCAACCGCGGCCAGTCCATCCGCAAGGACTTCGCCGGCCTGTACGCGACGCTGAACTACCGCTCCGCCGCCAACGTCGCGGAAGAGCTGGCCGCCGCCTTCCTCAACGATGAGGTCGACGCGGTCTACGTCGTCTACAACGAGTTCGTCTCCGCCATCACCCAGAACGTGGTCGTGTCGCAGCTCCTCCCGCTGCAGCCCGCCACGGCGAAGGCCGCCGCCACGCCCACCCCGGAGACCGTGACCTCCGCTCCGGCCCTGGTGGACTTCAAGTACGAGCCGTCCCGCCAGGCCGTGCTGGACCGGCTGGTGCCCCAGGCGGTGAACATCAAGCTGTACCGGGCGCTGCTGGAGAGCGTGGCCAGCGAGCAGGGCGCGCGCATGAGCGCCATGGAGAACGCCACCAACAACGCCACGGACATGATCTCCAGCTACACCCTGCTCTACAACCGCACCCGCCAGGCGGTCATCACCAAGGAGCTCATGGAGATCGTCTCCGGCGCCGAGGCCCTCAAGTAGCCCGCCTCCCAGCCGGTTGCCTTCCCAGGAGGGCCCGATGCTCCACGCTCCCACGAGCGCCGGGCACGGGCCCTTCGTGTTTCCAGACCCCCCACTCGGGCCCCCCACCGGGCAGGCAGGACCGAGGGACACGGCAAGGGACTGGCGCTGGGGACAC
The DNA here is from genome assembly GCF_003611685.1 of Corallococcus sp. CA049B. NCBI lineage: Bacteria > Pseudomonadati > Myxococcota > Myxococcia > Myxococcales > Myxococcaceae > Corallococcus > Corallococcus sp. CA049B. Next base: position 1,678 of record NZ_RAWC01000119.1, read on the forward strand.
CGCTCCGCTAAGCGGGACTTACGCAGGCGGACCCGGGAGGCTTGACCCTGCCGGGCACCCCCCGGTAAAGGGGGCCCGCCCACACCCCTCTTCGGGGTTCGATTTCCTGACGGGCGGCGGCGCCCCGGCCGCTCGCCACACGAGACAAGGCAGAGGAGTCCCATGAGCGCTCAAGTCCCGACGACTGGCAAGATCACGCAGGTTCTCGGCCCCGTGGTCGACGTGGAGTTCCCGCCCGGCGGGCTCCCGGAGGTGTACGCGGCCCTCAAGGTGACCAACCCCAACCTGGGCGCGGAGAAGGACAACCTCACCATCGAGGTCGCGCAGCACCTGGGTGAGAACACCGTGCGCTGCATCGCCATGGACTCCACCGAGGGCCTGGGCCGCGGCATGCCGGTGAGCAACACGGGCGCCCCCATCCAGGTGCCGGTGGGCAAGGCCACCCTGGGCCGCATCATGAACGTCACCGGCGAGCCGGTGGACGAGATGGGCCCGGTGAACGCCACCGAGTACTGGCCCATCCACCGCGCGCCCCCTCCGTTCACGGAGCAGGACGTGCGCGTGCAGATGTTCGAGACCGGCATCAAGGTCATCGACCTGCTCGCCCCCTACACCCGTGGCGGCAAGATCGGCCTGTTCGGCGGCGCCGGCGTGGGCAAGACGGTGCTCCTGCAGGAGCTCATCCGCAACGTGGCAGTGGAGCGCGGCGGCTTCTCCGTGTTCGCCGGCGTCGGTGAGCGCACCCGCGAAGGCAACGACCTGTACCACGAGATGCAGGAGACCAAGGTCATCCAGACCGACAACCTGGAGAAGAGCCAGGCGGTCCTCGTGTACGGCCAGATGAACGAGCCGCCCGGCGCCCGCGCCCGCGTGGCCCTCTCCGCGCTGACCATGGCGGAGTACTTCCGCGACGTGGAGGGCCGTGACGTGCTCCTCTTCGTGGACAACATCTTCCGCTTCACCCAGGCCGGCTCGGAAGTGTCCGCCCTCCTGGGCCGCATCCCCAGCGCGGTGGGTTACCAGCCCACGCTCGCCACGGAGATGGGCGGCCTGCAGGAGCGCATCACCTCCACCACCAAGGGCTCCATCACCTCCGTGCAGGCCATCTACGTGCCCGCGGACGACCTGACGGACCCGGCCCCCGCGACCGCGTTCGCCCACCTGGACGCGACCACGGTGCTCAACCGCTCCATCGCGGAGCTCGCCATCTTCCCCGCCGTGGACCCGCTGGACTCCACCAGCCGCATCCTGTCCGCGGACGTGCTGGGCGCCGAGCACTACGCCGTGGCCCGCCGCATCCAGGGCATCCTGCAGCGCTACAAGGAGCTCCAGGACATCATCGCCATCCTCGGCATGGACGAGCTCTCCGAAGAGGACAAGCTGTCCGTGGCGCGCGCCCGCAAGATCCAGCGCTTCCTGTCCCAGCCGTTCTTCGTGGCCAAGGTCTTCACCGGCCTGGACGGCCGCTACGTGAAGCTCCAGGACACCATCCGCTCCTTCAAGGAGATCGCGGACGGCAAGCACGACGAGCTCCCGGAGTCCGCCTTCTACATGGTCGGCTCCATCGAAGAGGCGCAGGAGAAGGCCCGCAAGCTGGCTGCGGCGTAAAGACCCCATGCGCCTGACCGTCGCGCTCGCCCTGCTCCTCTGTGGTGCCGCGCCCTCCGCCCTGGCGGAGGAGCGCGCCAGCCGGGCACGGGTGAGCGCGAACGGGCTCTACAGCGTCCGCTCGGTGGACGTGGGCGTGGGGAAGTGCCGGCTGGAGGTGCTCAAGGAGAGCGGGCCCCTCTGGACGGCGGACGTGTGTGTGGGGACGGTGGACGACCTCTACTTCGCGTCCAATGACGGGGAGAAGGTCTGGGTGCTCTACCCGCTGGTGGAGAAGGGCAAGCCGCCTCCCACCAGGGGCAAGAAGAAGCCGAAGGGCAGCAGCCTGGCGTGGGCGCGGGTGATGGTGGCGGCCCAGTTCGACCGCACCGGGCAGAAGCTCCAGGAGCGGCGGCTGACAGAGCTGATGACGACGAAGCAGCTGTCGGAGGTGCGGCAGCTGGCCCACCACCTCAAGTGGCTGGAGGGCACGCTGGGCATCCCGGGCAAGGGCCCGCGCCTGACGGACGCCGGGGTGTTGGAGTTCGAACCGGTGGGCGTGCAGACCCAGCGGCTGACTTTCTGATGCGGTAGTGCGGTAGCACGAGGACCTTCATGGCCAAGCTGACTGTCGAGATCGTCACCCCCGAGAAGCGCATCCTGTCCGTGCAGGCCGACGAGGCCATCGTGCCGGGCGGAGAGGGCCTGTTCGGCGTGCGTCCCGGCCACACGCCGTTCCTGTCGCTGGTGGAGCCGGGCACGCTCACCCTCATCGAGGCGGGCAAGCAGGACCGCTACTTCGTGGCGGGCGGCTTCGTGGAGGTGAGCAACGACAAGGTGCTGGTGCTGGCGGACGCCGCCGAGCACGTCACCGGCATCGACGTCGCGGGGGCCCGCCGCCGCATGGAGGAGGCCCAGGCGCGCCTCAAGGACCTGAACGCCGCGGACGCGCGCTACGCGCTGGAGCAGGCCGCGGTGCGCCGCGAGGCCGCGCGCATCAGCGCCTCCGAGTCCCGCTAGCGCTCCGCCCGCGCGCCTCTTCTTGGGGCGCGCGTGCCGTACCGGAAGGGTGGTGCTCCGAATCCCCCAGGGACGTGGGGACCGGCGCTCCACCCTTTTCGCGTTCCGGGGCTCGGACGAAGCATGATGCGGCGCTGAAATGAGCACGCCCGAGTCGCCCGTCCTGGAGCTGTTCCACCGCATCGCGGATCCGCCGTCCGCCGCCGCGCGCCGCTTCGTCACGGACCACGCGCTGGAGGACCGCGTGCGCTTCCGCAACCTCACCTACGAAGAGGTGGAGAAGGACTGGCGCGAGCGCGGCGGCCACACGTCCCCCGCGCTGTGGGACGGCACGCGGCTGCACCAGGGCGCGGAGGCCGTGGTGGCGCGCTTGATGGCGGTGGTGAACCTGGGCCGCGACGACGCGTGATCCGCGCGCATCCGCGCGTGCGTCGCCTGGATGAAGTGAAGTCGCTCACGTCAAGGTGAACACCTGAGCCCGTGGGCGGCGCACGCGCACGGGGCCACCCGTGCGTCCCTTTCGGTCCATGCGCAGCATTCGAAGTTGGACATGCACGCGTGCTCGCGCGTTTCAACGGGCTCGCCTGCTTGCTGAAACGCAGCGGGATGCGATAGCTACCGCGCCCCCGGTTGCGCCGTGGTTGCGGCGGAGGAGGCGGACAGTGGCGACGCGCGCGGTGCAATCCAGCGGGACCTTTCTTGTCCAGCGCTCCACCGCACCCGCTTCGTGCACGTCAAGGCCCCATGATCGATCCGCCATCGCGTCGCGCGCCCTCGCAGCGTTCATCTCGGTGCTCGTCCTTGGCTGAGGCTCGGGTAATCTCCGCCGCTCCGATGCCGCTGACTCCCGCAGATCGCCAGGACCGTTTTCATGCGGCATTCCTGGGGCTCGCCATCGGGGATGCGCTCGGCTTTCCGCTGAGGGGCATCCCCCCGGCGAGCCTGGCGCGGCTGCCTGGCCTGGCGGAGGACTTCGCGCCCCGGCCGCGCGGCAAGTTCGCCAAGGGCCAGTTCAGCGACGACACGCAGCTCCTGCTCGCCGCCGCGGAGAGCGTCATCCGCGAGGGCAAGGTGGACGGCCGCAGCGCGGCGCTGCACCTGGCGTGGCTGTGGCAGGAGGGCATCATCCTCCAGCCGCCGCGCAGCCTGTCGGAAGCGCTGCAGCGGCTGGCCAGCGGCACGCCGTGGATGAGCGCGGGGGCTCCGCTCGGCACGAAGTGCCCGTCGGTGCTCAGCCGCGCGCTGGTGGTGGGCCTCTTCGAAAGCGGCCAGCGCGCGCGCCTGCCGCACGACGCGGGCGTGCTCACCGTCATCACGCACAAGGACCCGGTCTGCGCCGCCGCCGCGGCCGCGTTCGCGCAGGCCGTCGCGCTGGGCATGGAGCAGGAGGCCCTCACGCCCGCGGCCTTCTGCGAGGCCCTGGCGCTGTCCGCCGCCGTGCACGACAAGAACCTGGCGGAGGAGATCCGCCACCTGCCGCGCCTGCTGACGTGGGACACCCAGCGCGCGCTCAACCAGCTGCGCAAGGTGGGCGTGCCCCCCAGCGAGCTGAAGGGCGTGGACGGCCTGCCGTGCCACGTGGTGCCGGTGCTGCTCACGTCGCTGTACGCGACCCTGAAGGTGCCGCACGACTTCCGCGAGGCCGTGGTCCTCACGCTGCGCTGCGGCGGCGAGGCGGACGTGGCCGCGGCCCTCACCGGCGCCCTGCTGGGCGCGCACCTGGGCACCCGCGCCATCCCGGCCCGCCTGCGCAAGCAGGTGCTGTACGCGGAGAACCTGCTGGACACCGCGGACCGCCTGTTCCGGGCCCGCCAGGTGCGCGAGACGCTGGCCACGGCGATCGCGCACCAGAAGACCCGCCGCTAGCCGCCTGGCCGCACCGGGCCTGCCCGTGAGGGCCGGGGCACCAGGCAGGCAGCCGGACGCGAATGGGGTGTGCGGCGGGACTTCTCCCACACACCCTTCCTGACCACCTTCAGGGACAGACCGGGGACAGCCGGGACGCCAGGCAGGCGGCCGTCGGTGATGCCCCGTGAAGTCATCCTGTCGGAGGCACGGTCGTGGACCTCGAATCAGAACGCCTGGAGCGCAGCCAGCTGGAGACGCTCTCCACCCCCGAACTCATCCGGCACGCGCTGTCGGAGACCCGCCTGTTGGTGAAGGCGGAGGTGATGCACGCCAAGAAGGAGCTGAAGCAGGAGCTGCAGGCGGCCAGGCTGGCGGGCATCTTCCTGGGCGCCGGGGCCGTCCTGGCCCTCACGTCCCTGGCCGTGCTCTTCGTCGCGCTGGGCCTGGCGCTGCCCCTGGGGGCCGCCGTGGGCGTGCTCATCGTGGGCGCGGTGCTGCTGGCCGTGGCCGGCCTCCTCCTGTTCCTGGGCGTGAAGCGGATTCCCAAGAAGCCGCTGGTCCACACCCAGGAGCGCTTGAAGACGGACCTCCAGATGACCCGGGAGACGCTGCAATGAGCCAGGCCTCCGAGACCGAAGCGCACGCCGACCACGCCATCACCCGGCGCATGGGCGACCGCGAGCAGGTGGAGCAGACCGCGGACCGCATCCGCGACGAGCTGCTGCTCACCCTGGAGGAGCTGGACCGCCGGCGCACCCGCGCCACGGACGTGCGCTACCACGTCAACCAGAACAAGGACCTGCTCATGACCGTGGGCGCCGCCGCCCTGGTGGCGGTGGGCCTGGGCGTGGGCATCGCCATCTACCGCGCCCGCCACCACGACGAGCGCGTGCGCCGCCAGCGCCGCAGGGCCCTGGAGCGCGCCTGGGCCCACCCGGACCGCGTGGCCACCAGCATCGAGGACAAGCCGCTGGGCGCGGAGCTGGGCCGCAAGGTGGTGATGATTTTCGCCACCTCGCTCGCCACCGCCGTGGCCCGCAACTCCATGCAGACCCTGGTGCCCTCGCGCACCGTCGCCAAGGTGCCTGCGGACAAGGATAAGAAATACTGAATGCGTAAAATCCGCGCATAAAGCAGACTGATGTCCATGACGGACCTGCTCTATGCGCGCGCGCAGATGGGGCTCTCGCTCGCGTTCCACATCGTGTTCGCGGCGGCCGGCGTGGCGTTGCCGGTGCTGATGGTGTTGAGCGACCTGAAGCACCGGCGTACGGGGGACGCGGACTACCGGAAGCTCAGCGAGAAGCTGGCCAAGGGCACCGCCATCCTGTTCGCGGTGGGGGCGGTGAGCGGGACGGTGCTCTCGTTCGAGCTGGGCCTGCTGTGGCCGGAGTTCATGGGCCGCTACGGCGAAGTGATTGGCCTGCCCTTCAGCCTGGAGGGCGTGGCCTTCTTCACCGAGGCCATCTTCCTGGGCATCTACCTGTACGGCCGCGAGCGCGTGTCGCCGGGCCTGCACCTGTTCAGCGGCGTGATGGTGGCGGTGAGCGGCGCGGCGAGCGCGTTCTTCGTCACGCTGGTGAACACGTTCATGAACAACCCGTCCGGCTTCACGCCCACGCCGGCGGGGCCCACGGACGTGCAGCCGCTGGTGGCCATGTTCAGCCCCGGCTGGCAGTACCAGACGGCCCACGTGCTCCTGTCCTGCTATCAGGCCAGCGCGTTCGCGATGGCGGGCATCCACGCCTTCATCCTGCTGAAGCACCCGGGCGCGGCGTTCCACAAGAAGGCGCTGTCCATCGCGCTGCCGCTCGCGTGCGTCACCGCGCTCGCGCAGCCGCTGGTGGGGGACCTGTCCGCGAAGCACGTGGCGCGGGAGCAGCCGGTGAAGCTGGCCGCGATGGAGGCGCACTTCGACACGGAGGCGGGCGCGCCCCTGCGGGTGGGCGGGTGGCCGGACGTGGAGAAGCGCACGGTGTCGGGCTCCATCGACCTGCCGAAGGGGCTCTCCATCCTGGCGTTCGCGGACCCCAACGCGGAGGTGAAGGGGCTGAACGCGTTCCCCCGCGACGTCTGGCCGCCGGTGGCCAAGGTGCACATGGCCTTCCAGGTGATGGTGGGCACGGGCAGCCTGATGGCGCTGCTCGCGCTGGCCACGCTGTGGCGCCGGTGGCGGGGCCGTGAGTGGCCGCACGGCAAGGGGATGATGCGCGCGTGGCTGTGGTCGGGGCCGCTGGGGCTGGTGGCGCTGGAGGCGGGGTGGCTCGTCACCGAGTGGGGCCGGCAACCGTGGATCGTCCGCGACGTGATGCGCACGGGCGAGGCGGTGACGCCGGTGCCGCACCTGGCCGCGCCGTTCTTCACCTTCACGGCGGTGTACCTGTTCCTCGGGGTGACGGTGCTCTTCGTGCTCTGGCGGCAGGTGGCGGGCACGCTGCCCGGGTCCAAGACGCCCGGCGCGCCCGCGGATGGCGAGGTGGCCCATGCCCATTGAGACGACGGTGCTGGGGCTCGCGGTGGCGGGCACGTTCGTGCTGTACGCGCTTTTGGGCGGGGCGGACTTCGGCGGCGGGGTGTGGGACCTCCTGGCGCGCGGGCCTCGCAAGGCGGAGCAGCGCGCGCTCATCGCCCATGCCATCGGTCCGGTGTGGGAGGTGAACCACGTCTGGCTCATCGTGGGGCTGGTGCTGCTCTTCAGCGGCTTCCCGCGCGCCTTCGCCGCGCTGAGCGTGGCGCTGCACGTGCCCCTGACGCTGCTGGTGCTGGGCATCGTGTTCCGGGGCACGGCGTTCACCTTCCGCGCCTACGACACGCGCGGGGACGCGGTGGAGCGCCGCTGGGGCGTGGTGTTCAGCGTGGCGAGCGTGGTGGCGCCGCTGCTGTTGGGCATGTGCGTGGGCGCGGTGGCCAGCGACGCCATCCGCATGCAGGGGCACGCGGTGGTGAGCGGCTTCTTCGCGTCGTGGCTGTCGCCCTTCGCGCTGTCCGTGGGCGTGCTGACGCTGGGGCTGTTCGCGTTCCTGGCGGCCGTGTACCTCACGCATGAGGCGCGCACGCCAGCGCTGGCGGAGGACTTCCGGCGCCGGGCGCTGGTGACGGGCGGGCTCCTGTTCCCGCTGGCCCTGGCCACCCTGCTGCTGTCGCGCGAGGGGGCACCGCGGGTGTGGGCGGGCCTGCTCCAGACGCCGTTCGCGCTGGCGCTGCACGCGGGGACCGCGGTGGCGGCGGTGACGGCGTTCGCGCTCCTGTGGACGCGGCGCTTCCGGGCCGCTCGGGTGGCGGCGGCCACGCAGGGCGGGCTCATCGTGCTGGGGTGGGCGGTGTCGCAGGCGCCGTATCTCGTCTACCCGCACCTGACGCTCCAGAGCGCCGCGGCGCAGCCGGTGGTGCAGCGGCTGCTCCTGGTCGCGCTCGGGGTGGGGCTGGTGACGGTGGTGCCGTCGCTGGTGCTGCTGTTCCGCGTCTTCGGGCCCCGGGGCCAGGTGCCCCAGGCTCCGGAAACGTCTAGGACTTGAGCACGGGGAAGAGCGGCGGGTGCACGACGCGGGGCTTCTCTTCGCCCCGCGCCACCAGCACGCGGGCCCCTTCGAGCAGGTCCTCCGCGTCCAGGGCCTCCACCACGGTGCGCGCGGCGCTGTCGGGGTCCATCACGCGGCAGTGCACGCGCATGACGCCCTCCTCCGTCTCGCCGCCCTCCACCTCGCCGTTGCCCGTCCAGCCGAGCGCGTCCGTGAGCAGCTCCTCCACGGCGTTGCGCTGCTCGAAGTCGTGGCCGGTGCCCTTGCCCTGCACGGTGTACTCGACGAGCAGCACGGACATGGCGTCCGGCTCGGGCTCGTCGTAGCCGGCGTCCACCAGGGCTTCGGCCTCCTGGGCGATGACCATGTCGGGGTCCTCGTCCGGGGGGACGGGGACGGCCTTCTGCTCGCCTCCGTCACCGACGCTGCCCCAGTGCACCGTGACGACACCCTCGTGCTCCCATGCCTCCCAGTAGCGCAGGGTGTCGCCGTCCTTCTTGTAGAGCTTCAGCAATGCATTGGCCTCATTCGCGCGGACTCCATACCGCAACCGGGCTCAGTAGGCACGGCCCTGGCCTCCGTCCACGGGGAGGGTGGCGCCCGTCACCCACTTCGCCCGCTCCGAGGCGAGGAAGGCGACCACGTCCGCCACCTCCTCGGGCGTGCCGAAGCGGCCCCAGGGAATCTGCTCGCGCACCATCTTGGCCACCGCCTCCGGGTCGTGCTGATTGCGCCGGTCCCAGCTGCCGCCGGGGAAGAAGATGGAGCCCGGGGCCACGGCGTTGACGCGGATGCGTTGGGACGCCAGGTCCACGGCCATCTCCTTGGTGAGCGCGATGAGGCCCGCCTTGGCCGCGCTGTAGGGCGCGCTGGTGGCGTACTCGCGGCCGAAGATGGAGCTGATGTGCACGATGCTGCCGCCGCCGCACTGGCTCATCAGCGGCACCGCGCGCTGGCTGCACCACACGGCGGACATCAGGTTGCGCTGGATGACGTCGTTCCACTGCTGGGTGCTGGCCGCGTCGAAGGCGCCCGCGCCGCCGCTGCCGCCCACGTTGTTCACCAGGATGTCCATCGAACCGAAGGCGCGCACCGTGGAGTCCACCGCCAGGTACGCGCCCTCCTGCGTGGCCACGTCCGTGACCACCGTCGCCACCTGGGCGCCCTCGGAGCGCAGCTCCTTCGCGAGGACCTCCAGCTGCTCCGGGTGGCGCGCGCAGATGCACACCCGTGCGCCCTCGCGTGACAGCACCATGGCGATGGCCCGCCCGATGCCCTTGCTGCTGCCGGTGACGAGCGCCGACTTCCCCGTGATTCCGAGTTCCATGCCGTCCCTTCTACCGCCGGCCCGGGCCGGGTGGGGGACGGGATTCACAAGGGGCGTTCAAAGCCGTTCGAAGACGTCCAGGCGCCAGGTGCCCTCCATCTCGCCGCGCAGGTGGCGCAGGCGCTTGGGGGCGAGCCGGCGGAAGGAGTCATGGACCTCATGGCCGCTGCAGCGCATGTCGCGCGTCTGGCCGGTCCAGTGCACGAGGACCAGGTGCCCGCCGGGCTCCAGGTGCTCCAGGATGCGCTGCTGCGCGAGCGCCAGCTCCGGGAGGCTCCACCAGGCGCCGCGTCCGGACACGAGGGTGAGGTCGAAGGTCTGCTCGGGGTAGCGCTCCGGCACGCTCAGCTGCTGGAAGCGCACGTGTGACAGGTGGCGGCAGCGGTGGATGGCGCGGGCCTGCGCGGAGTCGGAGGTCTCCAGGGAGAGCAGGGCGTCACAGCGCGCCTGGAGCTTCTCCGTGAGCAGGCCGATGCCGCCGCCAATCTCCAGGGCGGAGCGGTAGCGCGCGCGGGGGAGCGAGGACAGGGTGACGTCGTCGCGGCTGCGCACGCAGCCCTGCACGGTGCCGTGCCACGGGTCTTCGGTTTCACGCGCGGGGAGGGGAGGGGCCAGCAGGAAGGCGGAGGACGGTTTCATCGGGAGGAGGCTCCTGGGGACGAGCCTTCAGGATGGAAACCACCCGGGCCCTCCACATCCCGTGCGCCCGGGGCCATGAAGGTGTCGACCCTGGGGCAGTCAGAGCGTCGGGAGCTGATCAGCCGCCGCGCCAGTAGTCTGGCTGGCAGGACCACGGGAGCTTCTCGCCGCGCCGGTCGCAGTGGAAGCCCTCGGCGCAGGGGTTGGGCTCGTTCGGGTCACAGGCCTGGAGGCAGTGGTAGCCATCGCAGACCTGGCCTTCGCCGCACGTCGGGTTCGTGGCGGAGCAGCGGTGGACGCATTCCGCCCAGACCTTGCCCGGGAAGTCCGATTGCGAAAACACCTGGCATTTGCGGCCCTCGGGACACGGTGTGTCCAGGCAGTCCGGACCGTAGATGGATGCGCAGATGGAGGTGCCCTCCGAGAACGGGATGCAGCGCTCTCCTTGGGGACAGCCGCGCTTCTCACAGGTGGGAAGACACGAGGGCCTCGGCTTCACGTCCGCGCAGAAGAACCCCTCCGAACACGTCCCGGGTTGGCCGGGGATGCAGGAGCGGGCGCAGTAGCCATCCCTCCCCATGCACTCGAACTCCGCTGAGCATGCGGAAATCGCATCGAACGGAGTTTCCAGGCAGCGCTCCCCCTCCTGTCGAGGGCCAACGAGCGCACAGAGCCTGACCAGGACTCCGCCCGCACTGGGAACCGGCAGGCTCGTGCATCGTTGCCCTTCGGGGCACTGGCTGTCGGCCGTGCAAGCACTGTCCGTGCAATAGCGCCGGAAGCGGATGTCGCGGTAACAGACGAGAGGGGCCTCACAGTCGGTCTGCTTCGAACAGGTGTAATGGTAGGTCACCCGCCGCATCCGCTCGTCGTAGGTCAGCATGGGGACCAGGCCCTCCGGCTCCGGCATGGGGGTGGCACTGGCTTCCCGTGCCTGCCGGAGAACAAAGATCGCGGGAGCCAGGAGCACGAGGCAGGCCACCAGGCTCGCGGGAACGTGCCAGGGCCGCGTCATGAGCCACCACACCGAGCGACGCACTCCTCGCTCGGCTCGACGTCATCGGGACAGAGCAGCCTGAAGTCTTCTTCACTACACATGGATTTCGGGATCTGCTCCAACGCGTCCCTGTGCGCCGCCCGGTCCAGCTTGCCGCCCGGGCGGTGCACCTCCGGGCATGCCGCCAGCCCGCCCAGGACGCACAGCCACAGCCCCACCGCGTGTGCTCGGCCCATGACGGTCCAGGCTAGCCGTGGCCTGGATCCGTCAGGCATTGCCCTGACGGGCAATGATTTGTCACACGGACTGGAAGCGGGCCTCCGCCGGACGCGCGCCACCCGAGCGCTTCACGCCGTGGTCGCCGTTCGCGGACAGGTGCTCCAGCAGCTTGAACACCGTCTCCACTTCATCCGCCGCGCCGATGTCCTGCGCCAGCTGATCCGCCGACCGCGCCTCCGCCTTCGCCGCCTTCAGCTTCGAGAGCAGCTTGCCCTGGAGCTCCAGCACGCGCCCCGCGGCCTTCTTGCCCGCCTCCACGCCCGGCTGGTGATAGGCATTGATGTTCACCAGGCTCGCGTAGAGGCCCACCGCGCGCTCGTACAAGGCAATCAGCGCCCCCACGGTGCGCGCGCTCACGTCCGGCACGGTGAGCGTCATCGACTCGCGGCCCTTCTCGAACAGCGCCCGGCGCGTGCCCAGCAGGAACCCCAGCAGGTAGTCGCCGCTGGTGTTCTCACCCTCCACCGCCAGGGACTTGCCGTCCCGGTCCTTCAGCACCTCCACGAAGGTGACGAAGAAGTTGTTCACGCCCTCGCGCAGCTGCTGCACGTAGGCGTGTTGGTCCGTGGAGCCCTTGTTGCCGTAGACGGCGATGCCCTGGTTCACCACCTGGCCGTCCAGCGACAGCTCCTTGCCCAGCGATTCCATCACCAGCTGCTGGAGGTACTTGGACATCAGCATCAGCCGGTCCTTGTACGGCAGGATGACCATGTCCTTCTGGCCCTTGCCGCCGCCCGCGTGGAACCACATCAGCGCGAGCAGCGCCGCCGGGTTCGCCGCCGCGTCATGCCCGCGCGTCGCCGCGTCCATGTCCTTCGCGCCCGCGAGGAAGCCGTCCACGTCCAGCCCCTGCAACCAGGCCGGCAGGAGCCCCACCGCCGACATCACCGACGTGCGCCCGCCAACCCAGTCCCACATGGGGAAGGTGCGCAGCCACTTGTGGCCCCTGGCGTAGTTATCCAATTCGCTGCCGTCGCCCGTCACCGCCACCGCGTGCGCGCCGAAGTCCAGGCCGCGCTGCGTGTAGGCGGCCTCCGCCTCCAGCATGCCGTTGCGCGTCTCCTTGGTGCCGCCGGACTTGCTGATGACCACGGCGAGCGTCTCCGCCAGCCGCTCGCCCAGGCCGTTGAGCACCCGGTCCATCCCGTCCGGGTCCGTGTTGTCCAGGAAGTGCACCTGCATGGCGTCCCGGCCGCTGCCCAGCGCGTCCGCCACCAGCTGCGGACCCAGTGCGGAGCCGCCAATGCCGACAATCAGCACCTGCGTGAACTTCTGCGCCTTCGCGGGCTTCACCTTGCCCGCGTGCACGTCCTTCGCGAACGCGGCCACCTGCGCCTGCATGTCCGTGATGGCCGTCTTCAGCTCCGCCTCCGGCGCCAGCTCCGGGGCGCGCAGCCAGTAGTGGCCCACGCGGCGCTTCTCATCCGGATTGGCGATGGCGCCCTTCTCCAGCGCGTCCATGGCCTGGAACGCCGCGTCCATGCGCGAGCGCATCCCGTCCAGGAAGTCCGCGCTGAAGTTCATGCGGGAGATGTCCAGCGTGAGCCCCACGGAGGGGACGACGCACAGGTGCCGCTGGTACCGCTCCCACAACTCGCGCTCCGTCATGACCCGACTCCCTTGCAAGGGGCGCCGACCTCATGCGCGGCGCCCGCCAGTACCGTCGCGGCGCACCGTAGCAAGGCCCGCACGGCGCGGACGCAACGATGTCGCGCTCCACGTTGCCTGGACATCGGTTCCACCCCCCAAGCTGTCCTCCACCTGGAAGGGAGCGGCCCCTACGGTGCCGAGGGCGCGGCCTCCACCGGAGGAGTCTCCGCCGGCCGCGGCGCCCCCTTGGGCTTCCAGGCCGGGTTGCGGAAGATGTAGCCCAGCCGCTGGCTCAGCGGCCCCGGGCGGGCCGCGTCCCTGGCGATGGCGGCGAACTCATGGAACGCGATGCGCACCGGGTTGTGCGTGGTGAGGTTCTTCGTCAGCCCGTAGATGGGGCGCTCGGTCTCCGGGACGAAGGTGCCGAAGAGGCGGTCCCAGATGATGAGGATGCCCGCGTAGTTCACGTCGATGTAGGCCGCGTTGGACGCGTGGTGCGCGCGGTGGTGCGACGGCGTGTTGAACAGCCACTCCACCGGGCGCGGCAGCCGGTCGATGGCCTCCGTGTGGATCCAGTACTGGTACAGCAGGCTCACCGCCTGCTGCGTGACGATCATCTCCGGGGAGAAGCCCAGGAGCGCCAGCGGCGCCCAGAACACCCAGCCCGTCATGGGCGTCCACGTCTGCCTCAGCGCCGTGGACAGGTTGTAGTGCTGGCTGGAGTGGTGCACCACGTGCGACGCCCAGAAGAAGCGGCTCTCATGGTGGACGCGGTGGAAGGCGTAGTAGCAGAGGTCTTCCAGGAAGAAGAGCAGCACCCACGCCACCAGCCCGTGGCCCATGCGCAAGGGCGTCAGGTGGTAGAGCGCCGCGTAGCCCGCGAACGCCACGCCCTTCCAGAACACGCTCACCGCCACGTTGCCCAGGCCCATGGAGAGGCTGGCCAGCGTGTCCTTCCACGTGTGGCCCTTGATGCTCTCGCCGCGCTCCTGCCTCAGCTTGCGCACCCACAAGGCCTCGGCGATGACGGTGATGACGAACACCGGGATGGCCGGGGTGATGAGGTCGGGGATGTGCGACATGTCCATGGCTGCTGACCTCCTGCGAATCAATCCTTGGGTGCGAACGCGATGCGCATGAAGCGCGCCAGCGTGTCCAACATGCGGCGGTGCGCCGGGTCTTCCGGGCGGGCCGCGCCGCCCACCGCCGCGCCCTGCACCGCGTCCAGCGCCAGCTCCACCACGTCGTCGAAGTCCGGGTGCGTGGCGGCCACGTCCGGGAACAGCTCGCGCGCCACGCGGTGCATGTTCTGGCGGTGCGGCCCGTCCACCACCGCCAGCGCCTTCTGAAGCTCCGGGCTGGTGCGCGCCGCGACGTACAGCTCGATGGCGGCCTGCAACTCCGGCCGCTGGTAGGCGGTCCACAGCATGTCCACCGCCGCCCCCACCCGGTCCTTCCCGGACGGACGCGCGCCCACGCCCGCGAGGAAGTCCTGGATGAGGCGGGGGAAGAGGTGCTCCACCGCCACCGCGAGCAGCTCCTCCTTCGTTTCGAAGTGCGTGAAGAGCGCCCCCTGCGACACCCCCGCCCGCTTCGCCACCTCCACCGTCGTCAGTCGCGCGTAGCCCTGCTCCACCAGCGCCTCGATGGTGGCGTCCAGCAGCTTCCGGCGCGTCGACTCGCGGCGCTCCGCCTGCGTGCGGCGCACCGGAGCCTGGACCTTCCTGGCGGCGGACTTCGGGGACATGCCAGAACGATAACCCCCCAACTTAAAAAGTGACCAGTCACTTTCTGGTGGCCGGTTCCCGGGGTGTTGATCCGCGAACCTCGAGCCTGCCCGTGGGGCGTCCGGGCAGGCGGGCGTCTGTCTTTATGTCTGGTCAGATGACAGGGATTGGAGCGGCAAGGCTTGAGAGGCGCAATGCCTGCCAACCCAGCAGACGGGGAGCCAGGGGCTCCCGTGCTTTTGGGGCATTCTCCCTCTGGAGTGTGGTCAAGGGTCGCCCCCTTGGGACGGGGCGGGGCGCGGCTCGGCTGCTAGTGATCCGTTCGGGAGTGAGCGAAAATCCAAGGGAAATAGCGCAAGCCCTTGCACCGGTTGTCCGCCCGCCCCGATATGAACATCTCCGCTCTTTTCGTCGGCTCCCTCCTGGCTTCGGCTCCTGTCCTCCCTCCCCCCGCTCAGGCGGCTGCGAACCTGCCTGAAGTAGGCGTGCCCTTCGCATGTGGTCGCATCTACACGGTGAGCCAGGGTCATGAGACCGGCAGCCACCAGCACAACGACACGTTCGCGTGGGACTTCCGGATGCCGGAAGGCACTCCCATCGTGGCGTCGCACGACGGCGTCGTGCGCATGGCTCGTGGCGACAGCAAGCAGGGCGGGTGCGGCGAGCAGTTCGCGCCGCTGGCCAACTACGTCGTCATCTCCCACGGCGACGGGCTGGAGACGCAGTACCTGCACTTCAGCGCCGTGGTGGTGAAGGTCGGTGAGAAGGTGAAGGAGGGCCAGCTCATCGGCTTCTCCGGCGCGACGGGCTGGGCGTGCGGCGCGCACCTGCACTTCAAGGTCGCCAAGGAGCAGGGCGCCGGGTGGAACAACCCCTCCGTGCCCGCGCGCATCGTGGGCTATGGCGACCCGGTGCGTGACACGCTGGTGTCGGCGCCGCTGTGCAAGGACTCCGCGCAGCCGATGATGGCCTCCAACGGCGGTGTCCACCTGCCCGGCCAGGCCGTCATGTCCATGTCACCCGACAGCGCGAATCCGCTCCAGGATGCGTCGCGCGGCCTGCCGCCCGGTGCCAAGGCCATCATCGACGGCCTCTCCCAGCCGCCTGCCCAGGGCGGCGAGGGCCTCGACAAATCGCGCCCGGCCCGCTCTCCCCGCATGGCGAGCGGCTCCGACGAGACTCGCTGACGCGAGCAGCGCTCCGGCGCCCGCGAGCAGCCCGAAGAAGGCCCCCGCGTTGAGGAAGTACTCCAACGGCAACAGGGGGCCTTCGACGTATCCGCGCACCACGCGGTAGCCCACGTGCCCCAGCAGCGCGAGCAGGGGCAGGTTGATGAGCGGCAACACCAGCCAGCGGGCCGTGCGCCACCAGCGGGCCACGGCCTCCGCGACGGCGGTGGAGGCCGTGTAGCGCCAGGCCCCCGCGCGGGCCACGCGCAGCTCCGCCAGCATCACCTCCACGTCCGGCACGCCCAGCGCTTCCGCCTCCAGCCCCTGCGTGCGCGCCACGCTGCGCGCCTCCGCCAGGGCGGTGCGCGCGGCGGACTCCGCGAGGAAGTCGTCCTCGAAGGGCTCCACCACGGCCACCTCCGCGGCGCGCGCGCGGGTGCGGTCCCTCACCGCGTCCACCACCGTGGAGGCCGCCGCCACCGCGAGCCCCGCGGGCAGGCTCCGGCGCGCGACGAGCGCCCCCACGCCCATCCCGGACGCCCCCCACAATGACAAGCGCAGCCCCCACGCGGCCGGGCCCCAGAAGCGGCCCGCTGCCTGCCTTCGGACCTCCGACGCCAGGTGGCCGTGGGCCAGGGACAGCCGCGCGTCGAAGTCCGCCTGGAGCGACTCCGCCGCGCGCGCGAGCCCCGCGTCCAGCGCGGTGCGCGTCTTCGCGAGCAGCGCGTCCGTGTCGTCGAGCGCCGTCCGCACGGTGGAGGCGAGCTCCTCCAGCGCGCCCAGGGCGTTGGTGTGGCGCACGCGCGCGGCGACGGCCTGGGTGGCCAGCCCGCGCAGGTGGAAGAGGAGCGGGCCGAATTCTCCGGAGACGTCCTGGCCGTCCTTCGCGGCGCTCGCGCTGATGGCGAAGACGGGCACGTCCTCCGCGGCCAGGCCGTAGTGCTGCGTGGCCACGCGGCGGACCTGGGACTTCAGCGCGTCGCGGGATTCGGCGGACAGCTCGTCCGCGAAGTTGAGGATGAAGACGAGCGCGCGGCGGCGGGCGAACTCGCTGAGGAACTCCACCTGGGTGGCCTCCGCGACGCTGCCCCGGTGCATGACCACGAGCGCCACGTCCGCCTTGTCCAGCGCGGCGCGCGCGACCTCCCGGTGCGCCGTGGCCACGCTGTTCAGGTCCGGCGTGTCGATGAACACCTGGCCACTCCACAGCCCCTGGGGGCCGGGCGTGTAGCGCACGACGCGCGCGCCGGTGCGGGCCAGCTCGTCCGTGGCCGTGCCCTCCGGCGCGAAGAGGGTGGAGACGGTGCTGGTGGGGCGGTCCACGCCTTCACGGGAGAGGTTCTGGCCGGAGAGGGCGTTGAGCAGGGTGGACTTGCCCGCGCCGGTGGCGCCCACCAGCGCGACGACGAGCGGCGCGTCCTTCCGGGCCATGCCCCGCGCGTAGTCCTCCAGCAGCCGCTCCAGGCGCGGGCCATGGGGCTTCAGCGCGGGCAGCGACAGCGCGTCGGTGAGCAGCGGGCGGAGGGCTTCGGGGTCGGGGAGGCGGGTGTCGTCCACGGAAGGGCCAGCGTGGCGTGGCGCGCGCGTGCTGGCTACCGGGATGTGCGGTGACGGTGCGCCAGCGTGCAATCGCCTTCAGCTGGCGACGGCCTCGGCGGCCTGGGGGAGCTGGACCGGGTCCCCCACGGTCTTCCAGAGCCAGGCGTTCACGTCGAAGCGCGGGTCGCCCAGCATGCGTCCCAGGTCGATGCCGTCCCAGGCCAGGTGTTGATCATCCGGAGGGCCCATGTCGCTGAGCGCGCCCATCAGCCTGTTCAGCTGCTCTTCGGGGGAGCTGTCGTTGGAGGCGCCGAACATCGCGTAGAAGGCCAGGTGGTGGGTCTGGTCCTCGTCGGGGCGGCTCGCGCGAAAGCCGGTGGGCGGCAGCGGGTGCGGGTGGTTGAGGTTCCAGCGCTGGTCCCGCTCCGACGTCAGGCCATCCAGTCCGGAGTCCGTGCCCGCGAACAGCAGGCCCAGGTCGCGTCCGGCCTCCGCGCCATGGATGCGCGTGGCGGGGCCGTCCCCGGTGGTGAGCAGCCACCGGACGCGCTGGGCCGCGCGGGAGAACAGCTCCAGCGCGAGCCGCCCTTCCCGGCGCTCCTCCTCGGCCCGCTCCCGGAGGAAGTCGCGCCGCAGGTGGGCGTGCTGCCGGAAGAACTCGCGCACCGCCGCCCCCCGCCGCGCCGCGACGGCGGTCAGCCAGTGTCCCCGGGCATCCATGAAGGCCACGGCCTCCACCTGGATGTCGTTGTCGGAAAGCGGCGGCGGAGGGGCGGGGCGATGCGCCATGTGCGTTCTCCGGGAAGAGGGACACCGGAAATGTCGGAACGCTTCACGAGCCCGGGAGTGGGGACGCCCCCGCACCTGTCCGCCATCGCGCATCGCGAACGCAGACCGTGCGCCCGTGCGCAGTCACCCGGGCCACCCGGGTGTCAGGTGGCGTCCGGTGATGTGTTCCCGCCGTCGAATAGGGGTGCCCGTTCCTGCGTGCACCGTGAGCCCGGGGAGTGACTTCGCGCTTCGTGAGAATAGCGGGCGGGGCCGGCGTATCCCCCTTGCGCGAGCGCGGCCTTCGTCGCTGGCTCCTTCCTGGGTGGCATGCATGACGCGATACCTGTCCCGTCTTCCTCACTTCCTCCCCTTCGCGGTGGCCTCCGTCCTGGCGGCCTGCGGCGGAGACCCGGCCGGGCCGGGGGATGACCCCGGCGAGGACCCCTCTCCCAGCGGCTGTGTCCGGGCCATCTCCAAGGACCTGACCTCCACGACGGCCTGGGCGCCGGGGGAGGAGCGGTGCTCCTATGAGGTGACGGGCGTCGTGGAGGTGAGCGGCGCGCTCACCCTCGCCCCCGGCACGGTGGTCCGCTTCGGTCCCGATGCGGGACTGCTCGTCACCGCGACGGGCTCCCTCAAGGCGGTGGGCACCGAGGCCGCGCCCATCACCTTCACGGGGGCGACGCCCACGCCGGGCTTCTGGAAGGGGCTCGCCTTCAAGTCCAACACCCCCGAGAACGCGCTGGAGCACGTGGTCATCTCCTACGCGGGCAGCGAGCAGCCCTTCTGCTGTGACTTCTTCTACGGGCCGGGCGGCAGGCTGGAGGCCCGGGCGTCCGTGGTGGTGGGCTCCAACCAGGGAGCCAGCAGCCAGGTGCGCATCGCGCACACGACGGTGGAGAAGAGCGGCACGCAGGGGCTGTTCGTCTTCAACAAGGCGCGGCTGCCCGGCTTCTCGCGGAACCTCTTCCGGGGCAACCTGGGCGCCCCCGTGGTCGTGAGCCTGGCCGCCGCGGGCGCGCTGGACGGCGCGAGCATCTACTCCGGGAACAGCCCCACCCAGCCGGAGGCCAACGGCGACAACGCCGTCCACCTGGTGGCGGCGCCGGAAGCGGACACCGCCACGGCGCAGACGCTGCGCAAGCTGGACGTGCCCTATGGTGTCTCCACCGGCCTTCCGGACACGACCGTGGAGTACGCGGGGGCGCTCACCCTGGAGCCGGGGGTGCGCCTCCAGTTCGAGGCGGAGTCCGGGCTCCGCATCACGGAGACGGGCTCCCTGGTGGCGCGAGGGACGGCGGAGGCGCCCATCGTGTTCACGGGCAGGACGGAGACGCCGGGGTACTGGAAGGGCATCTCCATCCTCTCCCTGAACCCGGACAACGTCCTCGCCCACGCGCGGGTGAGCCACGGCGGCTCGGACCCCTTCTGCTGTGACTACTTCACGCGCACGGGCGACATCCGGGCCAGCATCTCCGTGGGGAGCGGCACGGGGCGGGGACAGCTGCGGCTGTCCGACTCGCTCGTGTCGCAGGGCGCCGGCTGGGGCGTCTTCGTCTTCAAGAACGCCACCTTCACCCAGAGCGCCAGCACCTACGACGGCAACGCCGACGGCACCGTGGGCTACGAGGCGCCGCCGCTCGCGCCCTGAAACGGCACGACGCCGGACGCGAGGGGCACGGATGGCCCCTCCCGCCCGGCGTCTGTGGTTGAGACCGGCCTGCCGCCTTACAGCGAGTTGATGAACTTCAGGAGCGCGTTGCGGTCAGAAGCGCTGAGGTTCACGAAGGCCTGCTTGGCGGCCTCGCCCTCGCCGCCGTGCCAGAGGATGGCCTCGGTGACGTTGCGCGCGCGGCCGTCGTGCAGGTACGCCTCACCGCCGGACACGCCCGACGTCAGGCCAATGCCCCAGAGCGGGGCCGTGCGCCACTCGGCGCCGGAGGCCTGGCCTTCCGGCAGGTTGTCCGCCAGGCCCGCGCCCATGTCGTGCAGCAGCAGGTCCGTGTACGGACGGAGGGTCTGGCCGCGGAGCTCGGTCATCGCCGCGTACTGGCTGGTGGTCAGCGTGGGCGCGTGGCACTTCGCGCAGCCCGCGTTGGTGAACACCGTCTCACCCTGCATCGCCGTCGCGTCCGAGTGGTCGCGGCGCGCGGGGACGCCCAGCAGGGCGATGTAGCGGGTCATCTTGTCCAGCTCACTGTCGCCCAGCTCCGTGCTCGTGCCCGCGCAGCCCTGCTGCGACGAGCCGCAGTCCTGCGTCTTGAACACGTTGGTCGTCACGCCCATGTCGCTGTTGAGCGCCTCGGCCACCTGGTGCTTCACGCGCGCCGTGCCGGCCTTCCAGCCGAAGCGGCCCATGCGGGTGACGCCCGTCTCCGGGTCCTTCACCGTCTGCATGCGGCCGGAGATGCCGTCGCCGTTCGCGTCGTTGGGGTCCGCCAGGCCGGCGATCTGCGACTCCGGCACCGCCTCCAGCAGGCCCAGGCCCACCAGCTGCGGCGTGATGCGCGCGGAGAAGTTCGTCGGCGTCACGTTGAGGAAGCTGTAGTTGGGCTTGCGCAGGCTGTACGTCGCGCCGCCGGGCAGCGTGCCGCTCGCCGTCGTCGTCCAGCTGCCGATGCGCACGTCCGCCTCCGGCGTGCCGCTGACCGCGCGCGGCTGCAGGCGGAAGCCCAGCGCGGGATCCACGGACACCACGCCGTTGTTCACCTTGCCCACCTTCACCACGTAGTTGTCCAGCGTGGTGTTCGTGGTGGAGGGCGGCAGGCCGCGGCCGTTCTGCTTGTGGCAGGAGATGCAGGACACGTTGACGTGGTTGTTGCCCAGCTTGTTCACGTGCGCGCTGAAGATGGGGTTGTCCGGCTCGGAGTGGCTGCCGTCGCGGAAGTTCGTGTGGTGCAGGCGGCGGCCCTCCACGAAGGGCTGCGCGTTCACCGGCGCCAGGTTGGTGGCCATCTGCAGGAAGCGGTTGTCCGGCTCATTGGAGAACGGCGTGTGCAGCGTGGTGCGGCCGCCCGCCCAGGCCTTCTCCGGCAGCGGGAAGGAGTCGCGGATGCTGCCCTGGCCCTCGAAGGGCACGACGCCGCCCTGGCCCACGATGTAGAGCATGCCCGTGGAGTAGTAGTTGAAGCGGCCCTCCACCGGCGCCTGGAGGAACACGCCAATCTCCAGCTCCATCCGGTCACCCACGCGGATGGCGCGGCCTTCCTTGGCGTTGAAGTTCACCGACGACGTGTACTTGTAGTCGTTCACCTTCACGAAGTCCGCGTTGTGGAAGTACTCCGCCACCGTGTTGAGGCCCCGGAAGAACGCGCGGAAGTCCGGCGAGTCATACGGATAAATCGTGTACAGGTTCACCGTGATGACGCTGCCGCCCTTGGCGACCGTGTCCACGATCTCAATCCAGTGGGTGCGCTTCTCGAAGTACAGCTTCAGGTAGTGGTCGTAGGCCTGGTACTGGTCCTCGCGCATGTGGCGGTCGCGAACGCGGTCGCCCACGCGGGTGATGAGGGCCGTGGAGGTGTTCTCCACCGTGGCCGGCTCCAGCGAGGTGCTGCTCGTGAACAGCGGCACCACCGGGCCCGCGTCGCCGTTGGGCGGAGGGCCGGCGTCGGGCGTGCCCGTGCCCGAATCAGGCGTGCCCGTGCCCGCGTCCGTGCCGCCGCCCGTGCCGGTGTGCGTGTAGCGCGTCCAGGCCGTGTCCCGCGCGCAGTTGCAGGACACGTCCCAGTACGTAAAGAAATAGTCGATGGTGTTGCCGGTGCTCAGGCCCGTGACGGTGTACTGGTTGCGGCCTCCCGTCACCGCCATGCGGATGTTCTGCTGTCCGCCGCCGTTGAGCACGTAGTGGATGTCCGCCCAGTCCGTCGTGTCGACGTAGAAGACGGCGGAGGAGCCCGATGGCGTAACGCCATACGTGGCGGCTTCTGCGGATTGCACCGTCAGACAACTGACGGCCAGGAACGCGAGCGCGATTCCCGTGAGTCTGCTTCGGCTCATGGTTGCGAACTCCATGGTGGGGGTGGATGGGGCGTGGGACGGCGAGCGCTGCGAAGGGGACTTCGTAGCTTGTCCGAAGAAAGTCTGAACGCCTGGGAGCCGCAAGGTGGGAGGTCGGAGAATTCGACTTAGACGTGATAACTGATAAATAAGTGAAATTGATGTCATCCTTGACGCGCCGTGTTGTCATGAATTGACGCGTCGTGTTGCGCGTGGCCGTGAAGAGGCCCGTTCCCGAGTGACGGCGGGGGATGGGGCAGCGCGGCGTGGGTGGGTAGACTCCGGGGCCATGCGCTTCCAGCCACCGTGGGGTGGAGCCTTCCGGCTCGACACCTTCTTCCACCGCACTCCGGACGTCCTCCCGGAGGAGACGATGGCCTCCATCCGCTCGGCCATCCTGGGCTCGTCGCTCCTGGGGGAGTCGAACCTGTCGGGGCAGTTCTCCGGCACATACGGCTTCTCGCTGACGTTCCGCCGGGACGCGCTGCCGGAGGTCCACCAGCGCTTCCCGGCGTTCGCGCCGTACCTGGCGAAGACGCTCCTGCCGGAGTGCAACGCCTTCCTGCTCAACCCGCTACTGGTGGGCAAGGGCCGGAGCGTCGCGGCGCACATCGACCGGAGCCTGGAGTTCTACGGCCCGAGTATCGGCTGCCCGGTGGCGGTGAGCGTGCTGTATGTCCAGGTTCCGAAGGAACTCCGGGGCGGGGCGCTGCGGCTCTACCACCGGGGAGTCCGGGTGGCGGAGCTGACGCCACAGCAGAACGCGCTGGTGATGTTCCGGGGCGACCTGCTGCATGAGGTGGAGGCCATCACCTCCGGCGCGGAGTCGGTGCAGGCGTCGCGGATCAGCCTGGTGGTGGAGCAGTACCGCGCGCCGGACGCGCAGCTGGCGAGCGTGCCCCGCTTCGAAGTGCGCACGCGCTCGGGGGTGCGGGCGTGAGCGATCTGACGCTGGAGTGGAGGCTGCCCGCGCCGCCGGAGGCTGTGTTCTCCGCCCTCTCGGAGCCCGCGCTCATCCGCCGCTGGTTCGGCGCGCCGCCGGGCTGCTACCGCACGCACGCGCCGGACCCCGGTGCGTTGGGCCAGCCCTACCGGGTGGGCCTGAGGGACCCGGCGGGCCGGGCGTTTTCGCAGGTGGGCTGCATCGTGCAGGTGGAGCCGGGGCGGTTCCTGGCGCTGGAGATGGACTGGGAGGGGGGCGGGCCGGTGCCGCCGGGGCGCACCCGGGCGGAGCTGACCTTCCATGCGGCCGGAGCGGGGGAGGACGGCACGCGGCTGGAGTTGCGCCAGGGCCCGTTCGCGGACGACGCGGCCCGGGACGCGCACCGCGCCTACTGGGAGGCGTGCCTGGGGCGGCTTGGGCGCGTGGTGGCGGGGGAAGCGGTGCCGTGCTTCGAGGAGTTCTGGGAGGAGTCGCGCGGCTACGTGGGGCCGCTGGCGGTGGCCACCTACGCGGTGCTGGCGGGGCTGCGCGAGGCGGGCGCGCCGAAGGAGACGGTGGCCCAGGTGGAGGACGTGCTCTACACGCACCTGTCGCGGCTGCGCGAGGACACCGCGGACGTGCTGGGCGCGGTGCTCCAGTCGCGGGTGGAGGGCGGCGCGAGCTGACGCCGCCGCCCCCCGGTGGCGCTCAGGAGGCCAGGGCCTGCGGCGGAGGCGCGGGGGCGTCCTCCTCCGGGACGTGGGCCTCGTCGTCCTTCGCCTTGGCGATGCGCTCGTCCAGCTCCGCGGTGAGGTGCTCGTAGACCTCCTTGTTGAGCGTGCCCTGATGGTAGGCGTTGAAGACGGCCTCCTTCTCCACGATGAGGACGCGGCGGATGGCCTCCTGCTGCTCCTCGTCGTGGAAGCGGTTGGACTGCTGCTTGAGCGTGGTGAGCTCCTGCTCCACCGCCTGCGCCTTCTGCTGGTAGTCGCGCTCCATGGGCTCCAGCACGTCCACCGGGATCTCCCGCTTGCGGCGCATGGCCTCCAGGGACGCGAGCGCCGCGTTGATGGCGCCCAGCTTCCCCCGGGCCAGCTCGTACTGCTCCTGGTAGACGTCCTTGATGCCGGTGATGCCCAGCGCCTTGAGCATGGGCGCCATGGT
Organism: Corallococcus sp. CA049B; assembly: GCF_003611685.1. Lineage (NCBI taxonomy): Bacteria > Pseudomonadati > Myxococcota > Myxococcia > Myxococcales > Myxococcaceae > Corallococcus > Corallococcus sp. CA049B. Next base: position 25,774 of record NZ_RAWC01000119.1, read on the forward strand.
GAGCCCCTGGACGATGATGGACAGCACCACCACGCCGAACGTCATGTTCACCAGCAGCTCGCGGTGGGCGAAGTCGTTCGGAAGGCCGAGCACCAGCACCATGGACACCGCGCCGCGCAGGCCGCTCCAGGTCAGCACCGCGCTCCACTTCCACGGCAGCTTCTCCGACGTGAAGCGCAAGAGGCCGGACACGCCGTAGACGACCACCGCGCGGCCCAGCAGCACCGCCGCGTACGCCAGCAGGATGGGCAGCCACGAGTCGAGCAGCGACGACAGCCGCACCTCCAGGCCGATGAGCAGGAACACCACCGAGTTGAGCGCGAACGCCAGGTACTCCCAGAAGCTCTCCACCGCGATGCGCACCGTGGGGCCCATGCCCTCCTGGGCCGCCCAGTTGCCGCACACCATGCCGGCCACCACCACCGCGATGACGCCCGAGTAGTGGAAGTGCTCCGCCACCACGAAGGACCCGTACGCGGCGATGACCGTGCAGGTGATCTCCACCATGGCGTCCTCCACGCGCAGGATGACCTTGCCCACCACGAAGCCCACCGCCGCGCCGATGACGGCGCCCATGCCCGCCACCTTGATGAAGTCCATCACCGCGCTGCCCACGGTGAACTCCTGGCCCGCGGCCACGCCCACCATCAGCGTGAAGAGCACCACGGAGGTGCCGTCGTTGAGCAGGCTCTCCCCCTCCACCAGGATGGCCAGCCGCTTGGGCGCGCCCAGCGCCTTGAACAGGCCCACCACCGCGATGGGGTCCGTGCTCACGATGAGCGACGCGAACACCATCGCGTGGATGAGGCCGAAGCCCTCCAGCGCGTTCAGCCCGCTCATGGCCGGCGACAAGAGCAGCGCCGTGAGCGCCATGGACGCCACCAGGCCCGGAATCGCCAGCGAGGTGATGGCCAGCTTGTTCTTCATGAACTTGCGGAAGTCCACGTGGAACGCCGCCTCGAACAGCAGACCCGGCAGGATGACCGCGAACAGCAGCTCCTTCGTCAGGTGCGGCGGTTCGAAGGCCTGCACGATGCCCAGGCCCAGGCCCGCCAGGACCAACGCCACCGTGTACGGAAACTTGAAGTAGCGCGCCGCGATCGCCACCGCCGTCGCGATGGAGAAGAGCAGCACGAAGGCCAACTCGAAGTGCATGAATCCCCAGCCCCGTTTGTGCTCAAAAATGGCGAGGATGCCATGCGCGCGGGGCGGTGGGGCAACCCCCTTTCGGGGGGAAATGAGAGGGGAC
>NZ_RAWC01000011.1:0-88711 GCF_003611685.1 Corallococcus sp. CA049B
GGGCGGGTTTGCGCGCGTCGCTCATCGGAGGCGGAGTGTAGAGGGGGCAGTGCGCCGGTGGCTACTGGCCCTTGAGCACCTGCAGGGCCTTGCTGGCCACCGCGTTGTCGGGCTGGGTCTCCAGCACCTTCCCCAGCCAGCGCTCCGCTTCGCTCGCGGCCTTCTGGCGGTCCTCGGGACGGCGGGCCTTCTGGGCCTCGTCGGTGTAAAGCAGACCCAGGCGCAGGGCGAACTCGGTGTTCTCCGGGTCCTTGTCCGCCACGACCTTCAGCTCCCGCTGCGCGGCCGCGTAGTCCCCCTGCAGCTGGTACACGAGCGACAGCTTGCCGCGCGCGGCCGCCGAGTCCGGCGCCAGCGTCACCGCCACCTGGAAGGCCTCCTTCGCGGTGTCCAGGTCCCGGGCCTCCAGGCGCAGGTCGCCCAGGCGGAACCAGGCCAGGTCCAGCAGCGGGTTGAGCGCCGCGGCCTTCTCGAAGGCGGTGCGCGCCGCGTCCGTGCGCTGCCGCGACAGGTACAGCTCCCCCAGGTAGAGCTGGTTCTTGCCGTCCTGGGGGGCGCGCTCGATGGCCTGCTTGAACTCGTCCACGGCGCGGCCGGCGTCATCCAGGCGCTGGTAGGCCAGCCCCAGGAGGGCGTGCACCACGGCCAGGTCCGGGTAGTCGTGGAGGATCTCCTCGAAGGCGATGAGGGCGTGCTGGGGGGCGTCCAGCTCGTGCAGGTAGCGCATGCCCTCCTCGAGCTTCGCCTCCGCCGCCTTGGGGAAGTTCTGGAACGGGTCCGCCAGCGGGTTCATCAGCGCCCGCGCGGTGGCGACCTCGGCGGGGGTGGGGTTGCCGCGCACGACGGTGCCCAGCGCCTCCACGGCGCCCGCCGTGTCGCCCGTGCGGGCCAGGGCCTTGGCCAGGGGCAGCTTCCAGCCCGCGCGCTCCGGGGCCAGCTCCACGGCCTTGCGCAGCGGTCCGAGGGCGGCGGCGTACTGCTCCGACTCCAGGCGCGCCACGCCCAGGCGGTAGTGGAACTCCGCGGTGGTGGGGGACAGCGCGATGGCGCGCTCGAAGGCGGCCACGGTGGGGGCACCCGCGTCCCGGGCCCGCGAGAAGAGCGTCAGGCCCAGCATGTACTGGTCCACCGCGCGCTCGTTCTTCGCGATGGCCTGGCGCAGCTCCTCCGCCCAGGCGTCCGCGCGGCCGGCCTTCACGTGGGCCTCGGTGAGGGCTCGGGCCACGTCCACGTCGTCCGGGGTGCGCGCGTGCAGCTCCCGCAGGAGCTTCACCGCCTCATCCGGCTGATTGCCGTCCAGGTACGCGCGCGCCTGGGCCTGGGGAGACAGCGCGGGGGCCTGGGCCTGGCCGTGGCCGCAGCCGGTGGCGAGCAGCCCCAGCCCCAGGAGGGCGGCGGGCCAGCGGAGCGTGCGGAGGCGGTTCGGGGGCGGCGTCAGGGGCACGGGGAGCTCAGGAGGCCTTGGAGGTGACGGAGGAGGCAAGCTGCGCGACGCCCTCGCGGTTCGGCGCGGCGACGGCGGTGTCCGGGTCACCGCCCTTGCCGCCGAGGGAGAGGCTGTCGGCGATGATCTGCGCGCGCACGGCGCGGGCCAGGCCCTCGCGGTCGTTGTCCTCGAAGCCGCTGGTGTCGATGGGGCGGCCAATCTTCACGCGCACCGGGCCCGGGGTGATGTTCCACGAGTTCTTGGGCATCACGTTGTCGGTGCCCTCGATGGTGACGGGGCAGATGGGCACGCGGGCCTTGAGCGCGAGCGCGAAGGGGCCCTTCTTGAAGGGCAGCACGCGGCCGTCCGGGGAGCGGGTGCCCTCCGGGTACAGGAAGATGCTGGTGCCCGCGCGGATCTTCCGGGCGGCTTTTTCAAGCGACGCGATGGCGGACGAACGGTCCCCACGGTCGATGAAGATGTGGCCCGCGAGCCAGAGGTACCAGCCGATGAACGGCACGAAGCGCAGCTGCGACTTGGCGACGAAGCGGAAGTCCACCGGCACGGCGAGAAAATGGGCCGGGATGTCGAGTGTGGACAGGTGGTTGCCGACGTAGATGGTGGGCCGCTTCGGGTCCACGTTTTCCCCGCCCATGACCTCCAGCTTCGCGCCCCCGGCCCAGAGGAGCACGGGCGACCAGAGCCTGCGGGCGACGGCGACCGAACGCGACGGGTTGAGCGTCACCAGCATGGCGAGGCAGGCCACCGGGAAGCAGACCATGGACCAGACCGTCGCCACGAAGATGCACCACAGCTTGCGCAGCATGCGTCGCCTTTCCTCCTACCGGGGGACCTGAGCGCCGGAAGGACCCCGGGGGGGCCGCTCCCTCGTCGTGCAGGCAGGCGGCGCGGCATGAGCGCCGGCTCGGGCTCCTGGACGTGCGGAACGGTGCGGGGGCATGCACTTTATCTACCATGGCTCCCCTCGCCATTGTTTCTGGTGAATGCCGCTCGCCGGGGTTACAAGCAAGGGTGGCGTGGCCAGGAAAAAGTTCATCGCCATCGCGGGCAACATCGGGGCCGGAAAGACGGAGCTCACGTCCTTCCTGTGCCGGAAGTACGGCCTCACGCCGTCCTTCGAGCCCAATGACCAGAACCCCTACCTCGCGGATTTCTACAAGGACATGAAGACGTGGGCGTTCCGCTCGCAGCTCTTCTTCCTGACGCACAAGTTCCGACTGCACCGGGAGCTGGAGCGCACACCCGGCACCGTGCTCCAGGACCGGACCCTCTACGAGGACGCGGAAATCTTCGCCAAGAACCTCCACCGGCAGCGGCTCATCGACAAGCGGGACTGGTCCACCTACTGGGAGCTGTATCAGACCATCTCCCAGTCGCTCCGGCCGCCCGACCTGATGATCTACCTGCGCTGCCCGGTCATCACCCTGAAGGAGCGCATCCGCTTGCGCGGGCGGACCATGGAGAAGGACATCCCGACCGCCTACCTGAAGCGCCTCAACGCCCTCTACGAGGAGTGGTTCGAGGGCTACTCGCTGTCACCGGTGCTGGTGCTGGGGACGGACAAGCTGGACTACCTCACCAACCTGGTGGACCGCGTGGACCTCTTCCGGCAGATCGAGAAGCACCTGTGAAGGAGGTCTACGTCCTGGCCACCGAGCAGTCCGTGCCGCCTTCCCTGGACGCGCTGCGCGCGGCGTTCGCGACGGACGAGGTGGAGTTCGTGCCGCACGAGGGCGACTGGGGCTTCACCGTGCGGGCGGATGGCTCGGAGGTGAAGGTGGTGCTCAAGCCCCTGGGCGACGGCCGTCCTCGGGTCCCCCAGGAGCTGTTCAGCGGCAGCCCGGAGGCCTTCGCGCGCGTGGAGAAGTCCCAGGCCTGCTACGCGTTCCTGCTGGAGCCGGGCGGCGCGCAGCCCACGCTGCCCGTCTTCGAGGCGCTGTGGACCGTGCGCACGCTGATGGAGCAGGCGCCGGGCGTGCTGGTGGACCTGACGGCGTTCAAGCTGCACGAGCCCGAGGACGTGGTCGAGATCACCGAGCTGGACTTCGACATCCGCGACCACGTGCACCTGCACGCCATCGAGCTGGCGGAAGGGGACACGCCGCTGTGGGTGCACTCGCACGGGATGGAGAAGTTCGGCGCGCGCGACGTGGAGATCTTCCACCTGGGCGAGGGTGACCTCCTGGCCGCGGAGAGCTTCCTCCACGAGCTGTGCACGGACCTGGCGTTCGCGCAGGGGCCGGCGCTGCGCTCGGAGGTGGCCACCAGCGAGGGCCAGAGCTTCACCCTGGTGCCGTCGGAGGAGGCCCGCGCGAACCTGCTGGGCGTGCCGCTGGCTGCCTTCGAGGGGCACGAGGGGCTGTTCCTCACGGTGGTGTCGCCCCTGGGCCGGCACAACACGGCGGAGCTCCTGGCGACGTACCGGGAGCGCTTCGCCAAGGAGCCAGCCGAGCAGACCCAGGCCATGCACGAGGAGGCGCAGGCGCTGTTGCCCGCGTTCCTGGCGCGCTTCCAGCGCAAGGGGTTGATGGAGCCCCTCACGTTCCTGGTGCGGGCCCCCTTCGAGACGCACCCGGAGGGCGAGGTGGTGGTGGAGAACCTGTGGCTGGAGGCGGTGGCCCGGGACGAGGGCTCCGTCGTGGGCCGGCTGGTGGATGGCGCGGTGCACACCACGGAGTGGCGCAAGGGGGCCCACGTGGAGGTGGAGGAGAAGCAGATCAACGCCCTGGCCATCGCCCGGGAGGGCCGAGCGCTCAACGAGTCCGAGCTGCGCGCTCTTTTGAACGCCGAACGCCCCATGTAGCGCTGCGCGTCCAACCCGACGCGTCTTGCGGGCGCCCCGAGGGGCACTGCTAGGCTCCCCGTCCACATGCCGGCATTGCTGCTGCTCACGGGCCCCTCGGCGGGGCGCCGGTACGAGGTCGTCTCCCAGCTGACCCTCGGCCGCAGCCCCTCCTGCGACATTCCGCTGGAAGACGACCAGGTGTCGCGGCGTCACGCGCAGCTGTTCCTGGACCCCGTCGCGGGACAGGTGCGGCTGCGCGACCTGGGCTCCACCAACGGCACGCTGCTCAACGGGCAGCGGCTGGCGCTCCAGGAAGAGGCGGTGCTGCGGCCGGGGGACCGGATGCGCGTGGGCGCCACCATCGCGGTGTACGAGCCGCCGCCGGTGTCCATCGTCGACGAGCCCTCCGGCGTGGTCGCTCCGGAGCCGGAGCACGTGCCCATCGAGGAGGTGCTGCCGCACGTGGGGGCGGCCGCGGCGATGTACTCGGCGGGGACGGCGCTCCTGGGGGCCACCAGCGAGGCCATGGTGCTGCGGCGGCTGTCGGAGGAGACGGTGCACGCGCTCAACGCGGATCGCGCCGCGGCGCTCCTGAGCGGCCCGGAGGGGCTTCGCACGGCGGCGGTGTCCGGCGCGGCGTCCGTGGAGGTGCCTCGCGCGCTGGTGCAGGCGGCGCTGGAGCGCAAGGAACTGGGTCGCACGGACACGGCGTTGTGCTCGCCGCTGGTGGCTTCGGGCGGGATGCCCTTTGGCGTGCTGTACGTGGAGCGCGAGGAGTCGCCGTTCACCGAGGGCGAGGGCCAGTTGCTCGCGTCGCTGGGGCGGCTGGGCGGGGAGGCCTATACGGCCGTGCGCTCTCGCGGCGAGGCGGAGGCCGCGGAGACGCCGTGGGTGACGCCGCTGGGGACGTCGCGGGCGTTCCGGGGCGTGGTGGAGGAGGCGCGGCGGGCGGCGGGCAGCGCCGCCCCGGTGGTGCTGCACGGTGAGCCGGGCACGGGCAAGGCGCTGCTGGCGCACTTCCTCCACGGGAAGTCCCCTCGCGCGCTGGGGCCGTGGGTGACGGTGGAGTGCCGGCAGTCCTTGGAGGCGGTGGAGGTGGCGCTCTTCGGCCGTGCGGGTGCGCCCGGACAGCCTCCGGTGACATCCGCGGTGCTGCGCGCGGACGCGGGCACGCTGCTCCTGCGCCATGTGGAGGCGCTGCCCCGGCCGGCGGCGGAGCGGCTGGCGCGGATGCTGGCCCGGCGCGCGGCTCCAGCACGGCAGGGCGGGGAAGAGCCCGTGGACGTGCGCATCGTCGCCACCAGTGCTTCACCGGTGTCGCGGCTCGCGTCCCGGGGAGAGTTCGACGCGGCGCTGGCCCGGGGGCTCACGGGCTTCGAGCTGGAGGTGCCGCCCCTGCGGGAGCGGCGAGGGGACGTGCCGGTGCTGCTGGAGCATTTCGCGCTGCGCGGTGCCCGGCAGGGCGGGCGGGAGGCGCCGGTGCTGGGACCGGAGGCCCGGCGCCTCCTGGCCGAGTATCCGTGGCCGCAGAACGTGCGTGAGCTGGAGCTGGTCGCGGAGCGGCTGGGACGCGTGTACGCGGCGGGCCACGTGGGCATCCCGCAGCTGCCTCCGGAGGTGCGCGAGGGCGCGGTGGGGCAGGCGCCTCGCACGTTGCAGGAGCAGGTGGCCCGGCTGGAGCGCGACGCCATCGCGGAGGCGCTTCGCGAGTCCGGCTGGAAGAAGGTCCGCGCGGCGGAGCTGCTGGGCATCAGCCGGCCCACGCTCGACCGGAAGATGGAGGAGTACGGGCTGACGCTGGAGCGGGGGACTCGCGGCTGAGCGCGCTCAGGCCTTCGTGATGGCGGTGTCCTTGCGGCGGCTGATCAACACGCCCGTGAGGATGAGCGCCGCGCCGAGCACCTGGAACAGGGTGGGGCGCTCACCACGGACGGCCCAGGCGGTGAGGGCGGCGACCACGGGGATGCCGGTGCCGTAGAGCGTCGTGCGGTTGGTGCCCACCTGCTGCACGCTGCGGAACCAGACGAAGTAGGCGAGCACCAGCGGCACCAGCGCCGAGTACACGAGCGCCACCCATCCCGCCGCGCTCACGCGCGACGCGTCCAGCTCGATGACCTGGGACGCGCCGGCCAGCACGACGCCCGGGGCTCCCGTGAGCATGGTGATGGCGGTGACGCGCAGCGCGGAGAGGCCTTCTCCCACGGCTCGCGTGCCCACCGTGTAGATGGACCAGCACAGCGAGCTGCCGACAATCAGCGCGTCGCCCGTCCACGTCGCCGCGCCCAGGTTCGGGCCTCGCGCGCCGACGACGAGCAGCGTCCCCACCACCGCGAGCGAGAGCCCCGCGATGACCGGGCGCCGCAGCCGTTCGATGCCCAGCGCCGCGCCCAGCGCCGCCGTCACCACCGGGCTCACCGCGGTGAGCATGCCGCTGTTGGCCGCCGTGGTCCGCGCGAGCCCTTCGATGAAGCACAGCTGGTACAGCGTGTTGCCCACGAACCCCAGCGCGGTGAGCCGCAGGAACGTCTTCCACGGCATCGGCTTGTGGCCTTCCACCGCGAGCAACACGAGCCCCATCGCGAGCGCCGCGAGCCCGAAGCGCAGCGACATGAAGGCCCGCGCCGGCATGCCCTCCAGCGCGTCCTTCACCAGGGTGTAGTTCGTCCCCCAGACGACCACGACGGCGAGCATCGCCAGGTCGGAGGCGGAGAGGAGACGGGCAGGCGCTGCGACCGCGGGCGACGAGGTGCTCACGGCGGCGGGGCATAGGGCGGCGCGAGGCCGGATGCAACCGACGGAGCTGCAACGAACACGCGGGCCCGCGCAGCTTCCCTGGCAGGTGACACGCACGCGCGGTGCTTCGGGCCGACGTTTCCCCACGCCCGTGCTTGTCCGGCCGCCCGGGCCGTGGCGTAAATGCCCGCCCATGGACTTCCGTTACTCAGACGAGGTGCGGCACGCGAAGGACTCCGGGCAGCCGCTGGTGGCGCTGGAGACGAGCGTCGTCGCGCAGGGCCTGCCGTACCCCGACAACCTGGCCGCCGCTCGCGCGTGCGAGGAGGCCATCCGCCGCGCTGGCGCCGTGCCCGCGCCCATCGCGCTCGTGGACGGCGAGGTGTGGATTGGCCTGGAGGACGCCACGCTGCGCCGCCTGGCCGAGGGCAAGGAGAAGCTCCTCAAGGTGGGCTCCCGCGACCTGGCCGTGGCGGTGGCCACCCGCGCCAGCGGCGGCACCACCGTGAGCGCCACGTGCGAGCTGGCCGCGGCGGCGGGCATCCGCGTCTTCTCCACCGGCGGCATCGGCGGCGTGCACCGGGGCGCTTCCGAGCACTGGGACATCTCGCAGGACATCGCGGCCCTGTCGCGCTACCCCGTCGCGGTCGTGTGCGCGGGCGCCAAGTCCGTGTTGGATCTGCCCAAGACGATGGAGCTGCTGGAGACCGCGGGTGTGCCCGTCATCGGCGTGGGCACGAACGAGCTGCCGTCGTTCTACAGCCGCGAGTCCGGCCTCTCCCTGGAGCACCGCGCGGACGACGCGGAGGCCGCCGCGCGCATCGCTCACGCTCGCTTCGAGACGCTGGGGCAGGGCGGCGTGCTCTACACGGTGCCGCCTCCGGTGGAGGCCGCGCTGGCTCGCAACGACGTGGAGCTGCACATCGCGTCGGCGCTGGCGGACGCGGACCGGCAGGGCGTGCGCGGAAAGGCCGTGACGCCGTTCCTTTTGGGCGAGATGGCGAAGCGCACCGGGGGCAAGACCCTCAAGACGAACCTGGCGCTCCTGGAGAACAACGCGCGCTTCGCGGGGGCGCTGGCCGTGGCCTACGCCCGCCTCGCGAAGCGCTGAACGCCGCGCGGAATCAGGCCGTGCGGTGCTGGAACCAGGACATCAGGTCCTCCAGCGCCGCGCGGTCCACGTCGTCGAAGGTGTTCTTGTGCTCGGAGTCGATGTCGAGCACGGCGAGCAGCTCGCGGTCGCGCCCGAACACCGGCACCACGATTTCAGACGCGGAGCGCCCGTCGCAGGTGATGTGGCCCGGGAACGCGTGCACGTCCGGCACCACCACCGTCTCGCCCCTGGCCGCGGACGTGCCGCACACGCCCTTCCCAAAGGTGATCTCCAGGCACCCGAGCGTCCCCTGGTAGGGGCCCACGCGCAGCAGCTTCCCGGGCGTCACCACCCGGTAGAAGCCCGTCCACAGGTGGCCGAAGGCGTGGTGCAGCAGGCAGCTCATCGTCGCCATCGCGCAGATGTCGTCATCCACGCCTTCGAGGATGGCGAGCGCGTGCGTCTTCAGCTCGGCGTATGCCTCGGCCTTGGGCTGAGCGCGCAGATCCAGGGTGACTTCGGCCATGATGGGGGTCCTCTGTCAGGAAGTCAGTCCCGCCCCTTCTAACAACCCTCGTGCCGGCTGGCACTGGAGGTCGTGTGGAACCGCTCGTCCTGGATTCGAAAACCCGCCTGCTCGTCCTCACCGGCGCCGGAGTCTCCGCGGAGAGCGGAGTGCCCACCTTCCGCGGCATGAACGGGCTGTGGGAGAACCACCCCGTGGAGGCGGTGGCGTCCCCGCAGGGCTTCGAGGCGAACCCCGCGCTCGTCTGGCGCTTCTACTCGCAGCGCCGGGCGGGGGCGGCGGACGTGAAGCCCAACCCGGGCCACGACGCGCTGGTGCGCTGGGAGCAGCACCTGGGTGACCGCTTCCTCCTGGCCACGCAGAACGTGGACGGCCTGCACGCGAAGGCGGGCAGCCAGCGCGTGGTGGACATGCACGGCAACCTCTTCCGCACGAAGTGCGCGGACTGCCAGCGTGCACCCTTCGCCGACACCTCCGTGCACCCGTCGGGCACGGTGCCGAAGTGCGACGGCTGCGGAGGCCGGCTGCGGCCGGACATCGTCTGGTTCGGGGAGATGCTGGACCCCAACGACCTGGCGCGCATTGGCGAGTTCATCTCCCGCGACGACGGCACGCGGCTGGTGTTCCTGGCCGCGGGGACGTCCGGAGCGGTGTGGCCCGCCGCGGGCCTCGTGGACGAGGTGCGCTCCGTGCGCGGGGACACGTGGCTCGTGAACTACGAGTCCGCCGCGAACACGGAGCGCTTCCATCACTTCGTCCAGGGGCTGAGCGGAGAGGTGCTGCCCACCCTGGCGAAGCTCGTCTGAGGCTCGGGCGCTACGGGCCCCGGAGGACGGTGAGCCCCTGGTTGGTGAGGACGAGCAGCATGGCCGGCGTCACGGTGGGCTCGTAGACGAGCTGCAGGACACGCTGGCCGGACACGTCCTTCACCTGGGCCAGCGTGGTGCCGTCAGCCTCCAGCCGCCAGAGGCCCGCGCCGTCCGTGCCGATGTAGAGGGCGCCGTCATCCGTGGCCTTGAGCGAGAGGATGCGGTTGGACGGCAGCCCCGCGAGCTTCGACCAGCTTCCCGTCGAGCGGTTCCTCGGCGTCAGCGCCCAGACGCCGTACTGCGCGCTGCCCAGGTAGTAGCGGCCCGAGCGGACCTGCTCGAAGGCGCGCCAGTAGTCGTCGGTGGTCTGTCCGTTGAGCGCGTCGTTGTAGCTCTTGAACGACCAGGGCGTGGGGCCTTCCCAGGTCTGCTCGCGGTCCCACTCCTCCAGCTTGGGGCTGGGCACGAGCACGCCGACCATCTGCTCGTTGGCGACGAGCACGTCACCGTTCTGCCCGATGCCCAGGCCGTGCATGTACGGGCACTGCAGCGAGCCCCACTCCGAGCCGTCCTCGTAGAGGTACCAGCCCGGATGGCGGTGGCTGTTGTAGGTGAGCCCCTGGATGCGCGTCACGCCGTGGTTGGTGGTGATGTAGAGGTCGCCGCGGTCTCGGCCGCGCGTCACGCGGGCGCAGCTGAGGACGGTGCGGTCCTCCTCGTAGTGGAAGTCATTGGTGTTGTGGATGCCCGCTTGCCGGTCCTTGTTCGACGCGCCAGTGGTGCGCCAGAGGTGCTCCTCGAGTTTCACGCTGCCGTCCGGCTGGAGGCGGACCGCGTCGAGGTCTCCCTTCCGGTACTCGGCGAAGCGCTCGGCGGAGTAGCCCGCTTCGCCCTTCCAGGGGATGTACGTGCGTTGCTCGATGCCCTCCGCGCGCTTCATCTCGTTGGCGGAGTAGCCCACGTACGCGCGTCCGGCCTCGCCGCCGCAGATGACCGTGGAGCCGGTCGCGAGCGCGTCCGGGCTGAACGCCTCCGCCGCCTGCCCGACGTTGGAGGTCCACGTGGGCTGTTTGTCGCCCGGGCGCAGCACGCCGATGCGGCGGCCGTCGAGGAGCCAGAGGTTGAGCCCTTCATCGAGCCCGACGCTCTGGGGTTTGTCGACGCCGAACGCGCGTGTGTAGTCGAGCACCGCGTCCGTGGGCCAGGGCCCTGCGTCGGGCGTCTCGCCGGTGCCGGCATCGGGATCCGGCGGCGTCCCCGCGTCAGGGGTTTCGCCGGCATCGGGTGTCCCGCCATCTTCATCCGGAGGGGGCGTGCCGGCATCCGGAATGGAACCCGGAGGGGGAAGCGAGGGAACTTCGTTTCCATCGGACGGATCCGTGATGGTTCCATCCTGCGGATCGACTGTCGGGGACTGGTCGCTGCAACCCGCCGACAACAAAGAGATGACCACCAACCCCGTCCCCACCACGCCTGCGCGAATACCCATTCCGTGTCTTCCTCCACGAGGGCTTCATGGCAAGACACGGGCCAGCGTGTTTCGCGTCAGGCTCGCTCAATTCCTCGCGTCAACGCGGCGCGTGCGCGGCCGGTCCGGCGTGCCATCCGCTTGCTTCCCATTGCCCACGGATCCTCGCCATGTCCCAGGAACGCTTCACGACCAGCCGCGAGGTGTATCACCGGATCCGGTGGGACTCGCGGCATGACGCCCGCGAGTTCGTCGTCGGTTACGACGCGCACCGCGGCGCGATGGAGGAGATGCCCTTCGAGGCGTTCATCCCTGACGGCGAGATTCCGTGGCACCGCGTCTGGTACTTCAAACGCGGGACCCAGATGGTGTGGGACCGCAAGTCGCGCATCGATCTCCTGAGCAACGCCCGGCCCGTGGAGGAGCCCGCGCCCTCTCCATCCATCACGGTGCCGGGGTTCACGCCCTTGCCCGCATGGCGGTACGACGCGCGCTTGGGCGCCTGGACCCAGGCCTCTTGTGATCCGGGCCACGCGCTTCCCTCCGTGGCGCCGCTCACCGTTGCCACCTTCAACGTCCTCTTCGACCTATACGACGCGGAGCTGCTGGCGACCGAGCGGAGGACTTCGGCGGCGCTCGCGCTGCTCCGTGAAACCCACGCGGACGTCATCGCTCTGCAAGAAGTCACCCCGTCGTTCCTCAAAGGCCTGCTCTCGGAACCGTGGGTGCGTGAGCACTACTGGCTGTCGGACGGTCCCAGTGCGCAGACGGTGACGCCCTACGGTCAGGTGCTCCTGTCGCGCGTGCCGCTCGCCTCCGTGTGGCAGCGCGTCTTCTCCCGCGACAAGCGCATCATCACCGCCGAGTTGCATCTCTCGGGCAACTCGCTGTGGGTGGCCACGCCGCACCTGACGAGCGACCGGGACGCGTCCGGTGCCTCCGCGCGCGCCGTCCAGGTCGAGGCCCTCCTCGAATGGGCTCGCGTGCTCGGCTCCACGAGCGATACCGCGGCCCCGGACCTGGTGCTGGCCGGTGACTTCAACTTCGGCGACGGTGCTCCGGAAGCAGAGTCCTTCGCGCGCGCCGGCTTCGTGGATGCGTGGTCCACGTTGAGACCTTCGGAAGCGGGGGAGACGTTCAACCCCCGGTTGAACAGCCTGGCGGCGCTCACCACCGTCTCGGGAGCGCTCCGGCGTTTGGACCGGGTGCTGGTGTCGTCTCCTTCGGACCGGCTCGCTCCTGAGTCCGTGGAGCTCTTCGGCGAAGCGCCCTTGCCGGGACCTCCCGGGCCCACCGGACAGGCCCTCTTTGCTTCGGATCACTTCGGACTGCGCTGCGTCCTGCGGCGTGAAGCGGTCGCATCGTCCGAGGGACTCACCGCGCGCTCCTCCACGGCGCTGGTCCACCACACGGCCCTGGTGCTCATCCCTCCTGATGACGTCTGGGATCCCATCCAGGCGCTGCGCAAGAAGCACGACGCGAAGTTCCAGCGGTGGATGCCTCACATCACGCTGCTGTATCCCTTCGTTCCGGAAGAGGACTTCGAGACGGCGGAAGCCATCCTCGTGGATGCCCTCCAGGGCTTCGAGCCCTTCGACGTGACGCTCTCCGCGTTCGGTCACTTCGAGCACCGCGCCAACGCGACAGCGTGGCTCCGCCCCGATGACCAGCCTTCCGGCGCGCTGGCGGCCCTGCACGCGAAGCTCGTGGCGGCCCTTCCTGAATGCGCCTCGTCCGCCCACGGTGGCTTCACGCCCCACCTCTCCGTGGGTCAGCTCCCTCTCTCCTCGGACATCGCCCGCACGCTCGCCGAGTGGCAGCGCGCCTGGCGACCGCTCAAGTTCCGCGTGGGCGAGCTCTGCCTCATCCGGAGAAAGGGTGACTCGCCCTTCGAAGTCATCCGGCGCATTCCGTTGGCCCAGGCCCACCGCGCAATCCCGGAGCACGAGGATGCTCCGCTGCGCGATGCACTGGTCTCCATCGGCGCCGTCGAGTCACACGAAGGGCACGCCGCCAGGACCGCGGCGGTGGAGCAGCTGCGCCAGCATTGCGAACGCATTGGCGCCACGCTGCATCCGTATGGCTCCTATCTCCTGGGCACGGATGGCGCGGGCAGTGACGTGGACGCGGTCGCCATCGGACCGGCTGAGCTGTCTCGCGACGCCTTCGCGCAAGCGCTCCTCCAGGCGCTGGCACCGGGCACGGCCCGCTACGTGGCGGACGCGGCCATCCCGCTGGTGAAGCTGACCCTCGGGGGCGTGAGCTTCGACCTGGCCTATGCGGGCCGTCCGGAAGGCGTCCCTCCGGAGGAGCCCCTCACGCTGCTCGAACGGCACGGCGAGCAGCTCGACCCCGCCGGTCTCCGCGCCGTCTTGGGCCTGGCGGACACGTTGGGCCTGTTGGACGCCGTTACCCGTGACGCCGAACGGACGGAGCGATTCCGGAGCCTGCTGCACGCGGTGAAGGCCTGGGCCCGGGCCCGGGGCATCTACTCGCATGCGCTGGGCTACCTCGGGGGACTGTCGTGGACGCTGCTCGCGGCCTGGGCCTGCACCCGCGCGACTCCGGACGCCATGCGCTCCGACGCGGCGCTGCTCGCGCACTTCTTCGGCACCTTCGCTGCCTGGCCGTGGCCCCAGCCGGTGACGCTCACGGCCGAAACGGCGCGCTACCGGCCCGAAGGCAAGCGTGACCTCCTGCCCGTCATCGCCCCCGCGCTCCCGGCTCGAAACACCGCGCGCAATGTGTCGCGGTCCACCTCCCGCGTCATCCGGGAGGAGTTGCTCCGTGCCCGCGAACGGGTGGCCAGGGCCCGCGCCTCCCGCACGCCTTCCGCCTGGGCGGCGCTCTTCCAGCCCCTGAGCGCCAATGAAACCCCACCGGCCGCGTTGCGCCTGTCCGTCGACGCGCCCACCGCCGAGGACCGGGAGGCCGTCGCGGGGTGGATCCTCGGACACGTGACGGCCCTGGTGTACCGGCTGGAAGGAGACCGGCGTCTCACCGTGCGCCCGATGCAGGCCGCGGGAACGCTGATCGTCGGTCTGGACGTGCGTGAAGCACGGGACTCGGCTGCGTTGTCCTGGCATCCGTCCAGCCCGCTGTTCGCGGCCGTGGAGGCGTTCCGCGCGTCCTTCCAGGAATGGACGCACCGCCCATCCAGCGCGGTGCTCCAGGTCGAGTGGGTGCGTGGCCATGACAGCGCACGGAGCGACGCACCCGTCTCGTAAAGCCTTGCGCGTTACTTCTGTCCCGCGAGCCACGAACCCCAGCGCACGATCCGCGTGCCACCCTCCGGCTCGCGCTTGCCGCCCGTCACCACGCGGTCGGTGCTGTTGGCGAGCGGCTGGAAGCGCGCCTCATACGGCAGGCCCGCGAGCCCCGGCGCCCACGGGTCGGCCGCGTAGGTATCGGAGAAGACGCGCTGGGTGCCTTCGACGTCCTCGTGGCTCTGGGTGATGAGCGCGGGCACTTCGTGGCCCTCCGCGGTGAACGTGCCCCGACTGCCATTGGCCGCCGCGGCGGGCGGCCAGTCCTCCGTGAACACCACCTCCGAGGGCAGCCCCATCAGCAGCTCCTCCAGGGGCTCCGGCTCGGCCTGCGAGAAGTCGGAGCAGGGGGCGGCATTGGCGTCGACCGGGCCCTCGGCGCGCAGGAGGTAGCCGCGCTCCGCGGTGAAGCACACGCGCTGCACACCGGGCGCGGGGCCCACGTCCACGTAGCGCTCGTAGTACGCGCCCGGGCCCAGGGGCCGCTCCATCGCGGGCACCGGGGCGCTCGCATCGGCCGAGCCCTCGCGGGCCTCCTGCAGCTTCAGCTGGTATCCGCCCGGCACGCGGAAGCCGGCGGACTCCGTGCTCGCTTCAATCAGGCCACGGGCGAGGTACAGCGGGCCCGGCGTGTTGGCGTAGACTCGCGTGCGCAGGGGGCCGTCAAAGGAGCGCTGGTCGCTGACGTAGCGCACGGCCTCCCAGGTGCGGCCCGCGCTGGAGGAGACCTCGGCGGTGGCCGTGCCTCCGCGCGGCACGTCGAGCGGGCGCGACACGTCCGCGCGCACGGGGATGATCAGGTCCTGCGCCAGCCGCACCTGCGACAGCGGCCTGCCGCCTTCATCGCGGTAGGCCGCGCGCACCCAGACCCAGGGTTGCTGCACGGCCATCACTTCCAGCGTCAGCTGCCCCTGGAGCGTGCGCGCGGTGCCGCCGCCGCGAGGCTCGGGGCCCCGCGTCGCACTGAAGGAGTAGGTGACGCGGTCGCCCACGCGAGCGCGCCCCCAGGCTTCGGCGGCCTGCACGGAGGCCGCGTCCTGGGCGCGCGTGTCGGACGCGGAAGGGCCGCTCGACTTCGTGCTCTCGCAGCCGGGGAGGAACGTCAGGGCCGCACCCAACAGCGCGGCGAGGGGGAGGGAAGGGCGCATGGTCATGGGGACGGGAAATACCGGGAGTGGATTCAATTCGCAGCTATCGCACGTTCTGTGCGTTTTCCCGGAATAGTGGGAGTAAATGCGACCCAGGGGAGGGTGACTGATAGAAAGACACCCCTGTCCGAAAATCAGTGAGTTGCAGGGTGGCGAGTAAAAACCACGTCACAACAAGCACTTGCGACCCAAACCGTTACGTTTTGTTACGCTTACATTCTTGGAAGCTGGAGTGCTGGCGCTCCAGGCAATTCAACAAAAGCCGGTTATTCCCTCTGGAGCATGGCTGGCCCGGCAGTTGCTCAGTGGCTGGGCAAGCTGTCCGCGGCTGACGGGAAGGTCAGGCGGCAGCGGATCTCCCCCGAACGCAGAGGAACGACGAATGTTCAAGAAGGCGGCAGTCCTCGTGGCGAGCTGTGGTGCGATGCTGTCTGGCTGCGGTACCGACCTGGAGCAGGAGAACCAGGAGATCGTCTCCAACCTGGTCGAGGCCGGTTTCCCCGCGTCCGACATCATGGAGGCTGACGGTCAGGTGTACGTGGGCCGCGACGCGCACGTCACCCTGGAGGCGTCTCGCGAGATGCTCCAGCCCGCGACGAAGGAGACCCAGGAGCAGTACCGCACGACGAACCTCGTCTCCTCGTCCGTGACGAAGATCTGCGTCAACCCGACGTCCGGGTTCAACAGCTACTCCCGCCTGAGCCAGGGCCTGGATCTGGCGATCCAGAACTACAACCAGCGCGGTCTGAGCTTCACGATGGCGCGTGGCCCCACCACGGGCTGCAGCGCGAACATCACCGCGACGACCATGTCCGGCGCCGGCGGCTCCGCGGGCTTCCCGTCGGGCGGCCGTCCCTACGGCACCATCAACATCGGCACCGGCCTGCAGAGCTACAGCGTGGACGTGAACGAGCACGTCATCACGCACGAGCTGGGTCACGCGATCGGCTTCCGTCACTCGGACTACTACAACCGCTCCATCAGCTGCGGCGGCTCCGCCACCAACGAGGGCTCCGCGGGCGTGGGCGCCATCCTCATCTCCGGCACGCCGAGCACCGCGACGGTCGGCGGCTCCATCATGAACTCCTGCTTCCGCTCGACGGAGACGGGCGAGTGGACCAGCTCCGACATCACGGCGCTGAACGCCCTCTACTAGGCGATGGCGTCGCGGCCCCTTGAATGCTTCATGAGTCCGAGGGGGCGCGTCCTCGCGGGCACCTTCATCCTCCTGGGCCTTGCGGCCTGTGGAAAGGAGGAGGTGCCCGCGGTTTCCCATCCGTTGGTGTGTGAGAGCCCCGCGGCGTCGCGGGTGCGTCCGCCTCCGGAGGTTCGCGGCCAGACGCAGTGTGGCCCGACCGCTGACTTCACCCCCATCAACAGCTACCAGGGCGAGTTCGCGGACGTCGCGCAGACGGCCGAGGACGCGGTCGTCCTGATTGACGGGCGCTGCACCGGAACACTGATTGAAGCGAGCGCGGGGCCCGTGGTGGTGACGGCGGGGCACTGTGTCGCGCTCGGTGACCGGTCGCTCATCGTCTTCAACTTCGAGGACCAGCCGGACGGAGACCCGCTCATCACCGAGGGCACCGTCATCGAGCAATCGCTCGAACCCGACTACGCGCTCATCCAGCTGGACGTGATTCCCAACGTCACGCCGGTCCTGCTGTCCGCCGTTCCCAGCGAGCGGCTGGCCATCATCCAGCACCCCCGGGGCAAGCCCAAGGTCATCGCCGAGGGCGAGTACCTGGATGCCTGCGACTCGCTGGTCTACTACGTGGACCTGGACACTCTGGTCGGAAGCTCCGGCGCGGGCGTGCTCAACCGTCAGGGCCACCTGGTGGGCGTCCACACCGACGGCGACTGCGACACGACCGGGCGCGGCGCCAACCGGGGTTGGACGATGGACGCGATTGTCGCGGCGTCGCCGTACCTGGTGGACGCCGACATCGTCGCGCGCTGAAGCCAGACCGAGGGGAGACGACCATGTTCAAGAGAGCGGCAGTGCTCGTGGTGGGCTGTGGTGCGTTGCTGTCCGGCTGCGGGACCGACCTGGGGCCGGAGCACCAGGAGATCATCTCCAACCTGGTCGAGGCGGGGTTCCATCCTGGCGACATCCGGGTCGTGGATGAGTCCGTCTACGTGGGCGGCGACGCCCAGGTGAGCATTGACGCGTCCCGCGAGATGCTCCAGTCCGGTGGGGACAGCGCGGAGCAGTACCGGACGACGAACGTGGTCAACAAGTCGCTCGTGCGGAAGATCTGCATCAACCCCACGTCCTCGTTCAGCAGCTACAGCCGCCTCAGCCAGGGCCTGGACCTGGCCATCCAGAACTACAATGCGCTGGGCCTGTGCTTCACGATGGTGCGGGGGCCGTCCGCCGGCTGCAACGCGACCATCACCGCGGCGACCGCGGCGGGCACGGTCTACAACGCGGGCTACCCCTCGGGGGGCCTTCCCTACGGGACCATCACCATCGGCACGGGGTGGAACACCGCGCCGCTCGACACGGTCGAGCACATCATCACCCACGAGCTGGGGCACACGCTCGGCATGCGCCACTCGGACTACTACTCCCAGGTCATCAGCTGCGGCACCGGCGGCAGCGAGGGCACGGCGGGCGTGGGCGCCATCCTCATCCCCGGCACACCCGCCACGTCCTACGTGAACGGGTCCATCTTCAACGCCTGCCTCCCGCCGAACCCGACCGGTGAGTTCACCAGCACGGACATCACCGCGCTGACGTACCTCTACCGCTGCTGAGCGAGGCAAGGGGCAAACGCGCGACGGGGCTCAGTCCGCCTGCGTCGCGCGCTTGGGCGCAAGCTGCGCTTCCAGCGTCCGCGCCCAGTGGGCCAGCACCTTGCGGCGCCGGGCCGTGTCGTCGTGGAGCAGGCTCGCCAGCGCCAGGCCGCGCAGGAGGTCCAGCGTCGCACGCACGGCGTCGCGGACGTCGCGGTCGCGCTCATCCAGTCCCAGCAGCTCGACGGTGAGCCGGTGCACCTCGCGGCCGACCTGTGTCTCCAACGGCAGCAGGATGGCCTTCAGCTCTTCATCCGCCACGGCCGCCACCCAGAGATGGGTGGCGGCGGTGAAGAGCGGGCCGGCGTAGACGTCGTGGAGCAGGTTCAACAGCGGCTCGACGCGCCGCCGGCTCTCCGGCAGGCCGTTCGCGCGCCGCACCAGCTCCTCGACCTGCTGGCGGAAGACGTGCTCGACGGCCGCCGCGACCAGGGCCCCGCGCGTCGGGAAGTGGTGCTGACAGGCGCCGCGTGACACTCCCGCGCGCTCCGCGATGGCGCCCATGGTCGCCCCCGCCCAGCCCTGCTCCACCAGCACTTCGATGGCGGCCGTCATCAGCTTCTGCCGCGTCACCCGGCTGCGCTCCTGCTCCTGCCGTGTCGTGCCGCTCATGGCGACACACTGTTGTGGCGGGAAGAAAAAAGCAATCGTGATTGCTTTATTTGAACGTGGGGGACAGACTCGCCGCTCCCTGGTTCTGGAGGTGCGATGGACGCGCGTTCGCTGCGTATCGGCAATGCATCCGGCTTCTACGGCGACCGCTTCTCCGCGTTCCGGGAGATGCTGGAGGGCGGTCCGCTGGACGTCCTCACCGGCGACTACCTGGCGGAGCTGACCATGCTCATCCTGGGGCGGGACCGGCTGAAGAACCCGTCCAGCGGGTACGCGAAGACGTTCCTGCGCCAGTTGGAGGAGACGCTCGGCCTCGCGGTGGAGCGCAAGGTCCGCATCGTCGCGAACGCGGGGGGCCTCAACCCGGCGGGGCTCGCGAGCGACCTGCGCGCGCTGGCCACGAAGCTCGGGCTGACCGTCAACATCGCGCACGTCGAAGGCGATGACCTCGTCGGACGCGCGGACGAGCTGGGCTTCGACCAGCCCCTCACGGCGAACGCGTACCTCGGTGGCTGGGGCATCGCCGCGTGCCTGGAGGCGGGCGCGGACATCGTCGTCACGGGGCGCGTGACGGACGCCTCGCTCGTCGTCGGTCCGGCGGCCGCCCACTTCGGCTGGAAGCGCGACGACTGGGACCGCCTCGCGGGCGCCATGGTCGCGGGCCACGTCCTGGAGTGCGGAGCCCAGGCCACTGGCGGCAACTTCGCGCGCTTCGGTGAAATCGACGTGCGCCGGCCCGGCTTCCCGCTCGCGGAGCTCTTCGCGGACGGCTCCAGCATCATCACCAAGCATCCGCACACCGGCGGCGCCGTCACCGTCGACACCGTGAAGGCGCAGCTCGTCTATGAGATTGGCGGTGCCCGCTACGCAGGCCCCGACGCGACGGCGCGCTTCGACACCATCGTGGTGGACGCCGACGGGACCGACCGCGTGCGCCTGTCGGGCGTGCGCGGCGAGCCGCCTCCTCCGGACGTGAAGGTGTGCCTGAACCGCCTGGGCGGCTTCCGTAGCGACGCCCAGTTCGTGCTCGTGGGCCTGGACATCGAGGAGAAGGCCGCGCTCGTGCGGGCGCAGCTCGACGCGACGCTCAAGCCCCGGCCCGCCGAGGTCCTCTACACGCTCGCGCGCACCGACCACGCCGACGCTCCGAGCGAGGAGCAGGCGTCCGCGACGCTGCGGGTCACCGTGAAGGACGCCGACCCGAAGGTCGCTGGCCGTTCCTTCAGCGGCGCCGTGGTGGAGCTCGCCCTGTCCAGCTACCCCGGCTTCTTCCTGCCCGCCTTGCCCGGCGACGCTTCGCCCTTCGGCGTCTACACCGCGGCCTATGTGGATGCGGGGAAGGTGCCGCACGTCGCGGTGCTCCCGGATGGGCGGCGCATCGACGTGCTGCCGGCGGAGGCGACGCGCGGGCTGGAAGCCGTGCCTGCGCCGTCGCTGCCCACGGCGCTGCCGCCCGGCCCGTGCCGGCGTGTGCCGCTCGGCCAGGTGGCCCTGGCGCGCAGCGGAGACAAGGGCGGGGACGCGAACATTGGCGTCTGGGTCCGCTCCGACGAGGCCTGGCGCTGGCTGGTGCACACGCTCACGGAGGAGCAGCTGCGCGCGCTGCTTCCGGAGGCGCGGGAGCTCAAGGTCCAGCGGCACGTGCTGCCGAACCTTCGCGCCCTGAACTTCGTCATCGAGGGACTGCTCGGCGAGGGCGTCTCGTCGTCCACCCGCTTCGACCAACAGGCCAAGGCGCTCGGCGAATGGCTGCGCTCTCGCCACGTCGACGTCCCTGAATCGCTCCTGTAGCGCCTCCGCACGCGCCCGAGCCCACCGAGGAAGCCCATGCAGCAGACCCAGGAACACCGCGCCATCCGCCAGACCGTCCGCAAGTTCGTGGAACAGGAGCTGAACCCGCACGTCGACGCCTGGGAGGCCGCGGAGCTCTTCCCGGCGCGGGAGGTCTTCAAGAAGCTGGGCGAGCTCGGGCTGCTCGGCATCACCAAGCCCACGGAGTTCGGCGGGCTGGGGCTGGACGCGTCGTTCTCCGTCGCCTTCGCGGAGGAGCTGGGCCACTGCACCTGCGGCGCGCTGCCCATGGCCATTGGCGTCGTGACGGACATGGCGACGCCCGCGCTCGCGCGCTTCGGCAGCGATGCGCTGCGGCGGGAGTTCCTGGCGCCCACGCTGACGGGCGAGCGCGTCTGCTCCATCGCGGTGAGCGAGCCCGGGGCCGGCTCCGACGTGGCGAGCGTGACGACCACGGCGCGCCGCGACGGCGACGACTACGTCATCGACGGCAGCAAGATGTGGATCACCAACGGCATGCAGGCGGACTGGATCTGCCTGCTCGCCAACACGGGTGACGGGCCCGCGCACGCGAACAAGTCGCTCATCATCGTGCCCATGGACCGCCCCGGCATCACGCGGTCGAAGATCCGCAAGCTCGGCATGTGGGCGTCCGACACGGCGCAGCTCTTCTTCGACGGCGTGCGCGTCCCGGCGCGCTTCCGCATCGGCGACGAGGGGCGCGGCTTCGCGATGCAGATGCAGCAGTTCCAGGAGGAGCGGCTGTTCGTGTCGGCGAGCACGCTGGTCACCTTCGACCGGCTCATCGCGCAGACGGCGGAGTACACGCGGCAGCGCAAGGCCTTTGGCCAGTCCATCCTGGACAACCAGAGCGTGCACTTCCGGCTCGCTGAGTTGCAGACGGAGGTGGAGGCGCTCCGGGCGCTCATCTACCGGACCGTCGCCATGTACATCGAGAACAAGGACGACCCGGAGGTCGTGAAGCTCGCCTCGATGTGCAAGCTCAAGTCGGGCCGGCTTGCCCGCGAGTTGGTCGACGGCTGCCTCCAGTACTGGGGCGGCATGGGCTTCACCTGGGACAACCCCGTCGCCCGCGCCTACCGGGACCTGCGTCTGGGGTCCATCGGCGGCGGCGCCGACGAGGTGATGCTCGGAATCATCAGCAAGGCCATGGGAACGCTGCCCCGCAAGGCGCGCGGCTGAGGAGCTACACGATGGGATACCGTTCAGTCTTCGCCCCGAACTCCTTCGCGGGCCGCACCATCATCGTCACCGGCGCCGGCAGCGGCATTGGACGGTGCACCGCGCACGAGCTCGCGTCGCTCGGCGCGCACATCGTCCTCGTGGGCCGCAAGCCGGAGAAGCTCGCGAAGGTCGCCGGGGAGCTCTCCGCCGAGGGTTACGCCTCCACGCAGCACGCCGTGGACATCCGGGATGAGGCCGCGGTGCGCGACATGGTCGCCGCCGTCGTCCAGACGCACGGCCGCATCCACGGGCTCGTGAACAACGCGGGCGGGCAGTTCCCGTCGCCGCTGTCGCAGATCTCCAAGAAGGGCTTCGAGGCGGTCGTCTCGACGAACCTCACCGGCGGCTTCCTGGTCGCGCGCGAGGTGTTCACCCAGTCCATGAGCGAGCACGGCGGCGCCATCGTGAACATGCTCGCGGATGCCTGGAACGGCATGCCGGGCATGGGGCACTCGGGCGCGGCGCGCGCCGGCATGTTCAACCTGACGCAGACGGCCGCCGTCGAGTGGGCCGCCTCCGGGGTGCGCGTCAACGCGGTCGCGCCCGGCTGGGTCGCCTCCAGCGGCCTGGACACCTACGAGGACCCCTTCGTCCGCGAGATGATCCCCTTCCTGCGAAAGCAGGTGCCCCTGCACAGGCTGGCCACCGAGGCGGAGGTGAGCGGCGCCATCGTGTTCCTGCTCTCCGACGTGGCGGCGTTCATCACCGGCGAGGTCATCCGCATCGACGGCGGCGCGTCCTGCAACACCAAGGCGTTCCCGCTGTCGGAGCACGACAACTCGAAGCCCTACGACGGGTTCCACCTGGCCAAGGGGCCCGCCATCCTCGACGGCCCGAAGGAGAAGTGACGTGCCCACGCTCGTCTCCCAGGTCGAACCGGCCTCCGCCACCTTCACCACGCAGCGCCAGGAGATGCTCGCCCGCGTCGCGGAGCTGCGCGCCATCGAGCAGAAGTCGCGCGACACCGAGCAACTGGCCCGGGACAAGTTCAAGCAGCGCGGGCAGCTGCTCCCGCGTGAGCGACTGGCGCTGCTGCTCGACCGGGGCTCTCCCTTCCTGGAGCTCTCCACGCTCTGCGGCTACAAGCACCACGACGACACCGATGGCTCGCTGGCCGGTGGAAACACCATCATCGGCATCGGCTTCGTGTCCGGCGTGCGCTGCCTGGTGTTCGTGAGCAACTCCGCCGTGAAGGGCGGCACGGCGACGCCCTGGGGGGTCCAGAAGGCGCTGCGCGCGCAGGAGATTGCCCTTCAGAACCGGCTGCCCGTGGTGTCGCTCGTGGAGAGCGGCGGGGCGAACCTGCTCTACCAGCAGGAGATCTTCATCCCGGGCGGGGAGACCTTCTACAACCAGGCGAAGCTGTCCGCGGCCGGCATCCCCCAGGTCACCGTCGTCCACGGCTCGAGCACCGCGGGCGGCGCGTACATCCCGGGCCTGTCCGACCACGTCGTCATGGTGCGCGGCAAGGCGAAGGTGTTCCTCGCGGGCCCGCCGCTGCTGCTCGCGGCCACGGGCGAGGTCGCCACGGACGAGGACCTGGGCGGCGCGGAGATGCACACCACCGTGGCCGGCACGTCGGACCACCTCGCCGAGGACGACGCCGACGGCATCCGCATCGCTCGGGAGATCGTCGCGTCGCTCGGGTGGAATGACGCCCTGCCGGCGTCCGCGCGTCCCGCCTTCGAGCCGCCCCGCTACGCGGTGGAGGAGCTGTGCGGCGTCGTGCCCATGGACCACCGCAAGCCCTACGACTGCCGCGAGGTGATTGCCCGGCTCGTGGATGGTTCCGACTTCTCGCCCTTCAAGGACGACTACGACGCGCTCACCGTCTGCGGCTGGGCGCGCATCGAGGGCAGGGCGGTGGGCCTCATTGGCAACAACGGGCCCATCACCGCGAAGGGCGCGACGAAGGCGGGGCAGTTCATCCAGCTCTGCTGCCAGGCGCGCACGCCCATCATCTACCTGCAGAACACCACGGGCTACATGGTGGGCACGCAGTCGGAGCAGGGCGGCATCGTGAAGCACGGCGCGAAGATGCTCCAGGCCGTGGCCAACGCGACCGTGCCTCAGATGACCCTCCTCCTGGGCGGTGCCTTCGGCGCGGGCAACTACGGCATGTGCGGTCGCGCGTTCCACCCGCGCTTCATCTTCGCCTGGCCCAACGCGCGCACCGCCGTGATGGGCGGTGAGCAGGCGGCGAAGGTGCTCACCATCGTCGCCACGGAGAAGGCCCGGCGCGCGGGGCTGCCGCCCGACCAGGAGTTCCTGGACGGGATGGCGAAGCCGCTCATCGAGCAGTTCGACCGCGAGTCGGATGCCTTCCAATGCAGCGCGCGGCTGTTCGACGACGGCGTCATCGACCCCCGGGACACGCGGCGGGTGCTCGGGTTCATCCTGGCCACGTGCGACGAGGCTTCGCGCCGCACGCTGTCGCCCAACTCCTTCGGCGTCGCCCGGCTGTAGCGAGGGGAATCATGAAACGCATCCACAAGGTGCTGGTGGCGAACCGGGGTGAGATCGCCGTGCGCGTGCTGCGCACGTGCCGCCGGCTCGGGCTGCGCACGGTCGCGGTCTTCTCCGACGCGGACCGGGACGCCCCGCACGTGCGGCTCGCGGACGAGGCCCTGCACCTGGGGCCGCCGCCCGCGAGGGAGTCCTACCTCTCCATCGAGAAGGTCCTCGCCGCGGCGAAGGCGTCCGGCGCGGACGCCATCCATCCCGGGTACGGCTTCCTGTCGGAGAACGAGGACTTCGCGCGCGCGTGCGCGGAGGCCGGCTTCGTGTTCGTCGGGCCGCCCGCGGAAGCCATCGAGCTGATGGGGAACAAGCGGCAGGCGAAGCTGCGCATGCAGGCCGCGGACGTGCCCTGCATCCCCGGCTATGAGGCGGCGCGCCCTGGCGAGTCCCTGGAGGACGAGGCCCTGGTCCGCGAGGGCCAGCGCGTCGGGTTCCCCCTCATGGTGAAGGCGGCGGCGGGCGGCGGCGGGCGCGGCATGCGGCTCGTCCGCGAGCCGGGCGCGCTGCTCGACGCCATCCGCTCCGCGCGCTCGGAGGCGACGAACGCCTTTGGCAGCGGCGAGCTCATCCTGGAGCGGGCCATCGAAGGCGCGCGTCACGTGGAGGTGCAGGTCTTCGCGGACGAACATGGGAACGCCGTTCACCTGGGCGAGCGCGACTGCTCGGTGCAGCGCCGGCACCAGAAGGTGATTGAAGAGAGCCCGTCTCCGGCCGTCACGCCCGAGCTGCGCGAGCGCATGGGGGCCGTGGCGGTGCAGGCCATCCGCGCCATCGGGTATCGCGGCGCGGGGACCATCGAGTTCCTCCTGGCGCCGAACGGCGACTTCTTCTTCATGGAGATGAACACGCGGCTGCAGGTGGAGCACCCGGTGACGGAGCTCATCACCGGGCTCGACCTGGTCGAGTGGCAGCTGCGCGTCGCCGACGGTGAGCCGCTCCCGCTGACGCAGCCGGAGGTCACCTGGCGCGGGCACGCCATCGAGGCGCGCCTGTGCGCGGAGGACCCGGCCAGGGGCTTCCTCCCGCAGACGGGCCGGCTCCTCGCATGGGAGCCGCCGGCGGGGGAGGGCGTCCGCGTGGATCATGGCGTGCGTGAAGGCCAGGACATCACGCCGTTCTATGACTCCATGCAGGCCAAGGTCATCGCGTACGGACCGGACCGCGAGACGGCGCGTGAGCGGCTGGCCGCGGCGCTGCGCGAGCTGACGGTGTTCGGCGTCACGACGAACAGCGCGTTCATCCAGCACGTCCTCGGGCACGAGGCGTTCCGCTCCGGCCGGTACGACACGGGCTTCGTCGGCGCGCACACGCCGCCGGAGACGCTGCAAGCCCTGGGGACGGCGTCCCTGGAGGACCAGGCCATCCTGGCCGCCTTGCTCTTCCACGACGACGCGCAGGCGCTGGCCCGGAAGGGCGGCTTCGACGCGACGCTCACGGGCTGGAGCAGCTCCTACGCCCTGCCGGTGCCGGTCAGCCTGCATGACGGGGCTTCGGAGTTCCGCGCCTCGGTGCGTCCCGTCGCAGCGGAGGCCTACGAGGTCCGTATCGGCGACAGCCCGGTCGCGCTCTCCCTGCGCGGACTCGGCCCCGAGCGCGCGGAGGTGGAGGTGGCGGGGCGCCGCCGCGCGGTCCGCTACCGCCGGGCGGGTGGCACGCTGTGGTGCTCGCTCGACGGCATCACGCGCCAGCTGCGCGACGTGTCCTTCCGGCTGCCCTCCGAACGCGAGCGCGCCAGCGACGGCCGCCTGCGCGCGCCCATGGACGGCCGCATCATCCGGGTGAGCACCGAGGTCGGCGCGACCGTGAAGAAGGGCGACGTGCTGGTGGTGCTCGAAGCGATGAAGATGGAGTCGTCCCTCATCGCGCCCACGGATGGCGTGGTCACCGCGGTGAACGTCACGGTCGGGGCGCAGGTGCCGGCAAGACATGTCGTCGCGGTCGTCTCTCCCGCAGCGAAGGAGGCAGCATGAGTGAAGCACCGCTCGTCCGATACGAAGTCTTTCGTGGCGTCGCGACCCTGACGCTCGATTCGCCGCGCAACCGCAACGCGCTGTCGCGGGCGCTCGTCACGCAGCTGCTGGAGCGGCTGAACGCCGTAGGCGCCGACCCCGGCGTGCGCGCGGTCGTCCTCGCGGCCACCGGCCCCGCGTTCTGCGCGGGGGCGGACCTCTCGGAGATGGCGGATGGAGGCGCCGCGAAGGCACCGGGTGTGCTGCTCGACGTGCTCCGAACGATCGTGACGCTGCCGCAGCCTGTCGTGGCGAAGGTCGCCGGGCAGGTGAGGGCGGGCGGCATCGGCATTGTCGGCGCGTGCGACGTGGCGGTCGTCGCGGAGTCCGTGAAGTTCGCCTTCACCGAGGCGCGCATCGGCGTGACGCCCGCGGTCATCTCCCTCACCACCCTGCCGCACCTGACCAGCCGGGCGGCGAGCCGCTACTTCCTCACCGGTGAGGCCTTCGACGCGGCCGAGGCCGCGCGCATCGGGCTCATCACCTCCGCCGTGCCGGACGCGTCCCTGGATGGCGCCGTGGAGCAGATCCTGGAGACGTTCCGGGTGTCGTCTCCGCAGGGCCTGCGAGAAACCAAGCAGCTGGTGGCCGCCGGCCTGCGCGCGCGCATCGAGTCCGGGGGCGCCGAGATGGTCGCGCTCTCCGGCCGGCTGTTCGCCTCCGAAGAGGCCCAGGAGGGGATGCTCGCCTTCCTGGAGCGCCGGCCTCCCGCGTGGGCCGCGCTGAAATAGGCTGCGGGGGCACCCGGTTCGACCCGACGCCCGAACGGGCGGAATGGAGCACACGATGTCAGCGATCCAGGCACCTCGGTCCCCGCGCATCAGCCGCGTCTCCCTGGGAGACATCGTCCACCGGTCGGCGTTGCGCTGGCCGGAGCGGACGGCGCTCGTCGACGGGGACCTCGAGTTCTCCTATGCGGAGCTCGACCGGCGCTCGAACGCCTTCGCGCACTACCTGCTCGCGCAGGGCCTGCCCCAGGGCGCGCGCATCGCGATGCTCTGCGGCAACTCGGCGCAGATGCTCACGGCGTTCGTGGGCATCTACAAGTCGGGGTTCGTCTGGGTGCCCATCAACACCGGCCTCTCCGTGGAGGCGGTCCGGTACATCCTCGAACACGCAGAGGCGACGCACGCCGTCGTCGACGCTGAGCTCCTCGCGAAGCCCGGGCTGCGGGAGATGCTCGGCGCGCTGGGCACCCGCATCATCGTCTGCGTGCCGGAGGGGCAGGCGGCGCCGGGCGGGGACACCGTCGCGTTCCTGGACACGCTGACGGGGCAGCACGGCACGCTGCCGGAGGTGGACATCCAGAGCGGCCAGCTCGCGCAGATCATGTACACCAGCGGCACCACCGGCCAGCAGAAGGGCGTCATGCATTCGCATGCGTCGGTGCACGCGGCGCTGAGCGGGAACCTGTTCGAGCTGGGCATGCGCTCGTCGGACTCCACCCTCTGCGTGCTGCCGATGTTCCACTGCGCGCAGCACGCCATCGTGATGACGTTCCTGCTGGCCGGGGCGACCGTGGTCGTGCGGCGGGCCTTCGACCCGGGCGCGATGCTCGCGACCATCGAGCAGCGCGGCATCACGTTCCTGCTGGGCCTGCCGGTGATGTACGGCGCGATGCTGGCGCACCCGGCGCGTCCGGCCACGAAGCTGTCCAGCCTGCGCCTGTGCCTCTACGTGATGGCGCCCATGGCGCGCACGATGCTCGTGGAGCTCATCGAGCACTTCTGTCCGGGCGGCTTCGCGCTCGCGTCAGGCCAGACGGAGATGTACCCGGCGACGACCATGTTCAAGCCGGAGCAGCAGCTCAAGCGGTTCGGCTCGTACTGGGGTGACTCGGCCGTGACGAACGAGACGGCCATCATGGACGACGAGGGCCGGCTGCTCGGGCGCGGCGAGGTGGGAGAGATCGTCCACCGCGGGCCGAACGTGATGCTCGGCTACTACAAGGACCCGGAGGCGACCGCGCGGGCGAGCGCCTTCGGTTGGCACCACACCGGCGACCTGGGCATGTTCGACGCCGACGGCCAGCTGCTCTTCGTGGACCGCAAGAAGGACATGATCAAGACGGGCGGAGAGAACGTCCCGTCCATCAAGGTCGAGGAGGTCCTCCTGCGCCACCCCGCGGTGCTTCAGGTCGCGGTGGTGGGCCTGCCGCACGAGCGCTGGACGGAGGCGGTGACGGGCTTCGTCGTGCTCAAGCCCAACGCCTCCGCGGCGGAGGCGGAGCTCAACGCCCACTGCCGCCAGCACCTGGGGGGGTTCGAGGTGCCCAAGGCCATCGTCCTGCTCCCCGCCATGCCGCAGACCAGCACGGGCAAGGCCCAGAAATTCGTGCTCCGGCAGCAGTACGCACGGCACTACGATGCGGGGCGTGACGACCCCAATCCCTCCTGAGTCCTCCCCGCAGAAGAAGACCGTCCTGCCTGGCGTCGCGCTGGGTTTCACCATCGCAGGCCTGTGCGTCGTCTGTCTGTGGCCGGTAGGGCTGGTGCTGGCCATCCTGGCGATGGTGAAGACAGGCAAGCCGGAGCATGCAGGGCGCAGGGGGCTCGCCATCGCGGCCCTCTGCGTGGCGGGGTTGGGGCTCTTCACCATCGGCATCCAGGCCGCCGTCGCTATCCCCAACTTCTTGCAGTTCCAGTCGCGCGCGAAGCAGGCGGAGTGCAAGGTCAACCTGAAGGCGATCTTCACCGCGGCGAGGGTGAGCATGTTGGACGAGGAGCCCCTGGGCAGCTTCGAGGCGATGGGCTTCGAGCCGGGACCGCGCAATCGCTATGCCTATGTGCTGCGGATGCCGGAGGGTGTCATCCCCGTGGCAGGAGACTTCCCCGCGATCGACCCGGCTGAGATCCAGGCGGCCCTTGCGCGGGCGGGAGTGGAGCCCGGAGTGGAGGGGACCTGTCCCGACTGCACCGTGACGGCCGCGTGCGTGGGCAACGTGGACAACGATGACACGCTGGACGTGTGGAGCATCTCCACCGTCGACCGCACGGCGGCCAACGGCGAAGCGATTCCCCTCGGAGCCCCGTACAACCACGTGAACGACGTCCGGCAATAGCAATCCCGGAGTAGGGTCCTGGGTTTCCTCCTTCCCCAGGTATCCATGGACCTCCGGCGATTCCTATCCCTCGTCGCGCTCGCCACGTCTTCGCTCGTGGCGAACGCAGCCCACGCGAACACCGTTTATGGCTTCTGGCAGGGCTCGGGAGGACAGAGCCCCTCCAGCCCGGGCAACCGGGTGTTCCTGCTGGATTCACAGACGTCCAGCCATCCGGTGACGTTCACGCTGACGTCGTCCGCGGATGCCTGGCTGTACCTGCTGGATGCGAACGGCACCATCCTCGCGCAGGACAACAACGGCGGTGGCGGCACGAACTCGCGCCTGGTCGTCACGCTGGCTCCGGGCAGCTACCAGTTGGTCGCGGCGACCGCGCTGTCGGGCCAGAGCGCCGAGTTCACCCTGGCGTCGGACTCCGGGGTGCTGCGCCATCCCAAGGCGCTGGAGGTCCGGCCCACGAGCCGCTTCACCTGGGTCTACGACGATCACGGCACCGGCGCGACGAACGACATCGCTGTCTGGCGCCCGGACCTCTCCCAGACGCCGGGCTTCTTCTCGTTGGGCGACGTGGCCATGCCGAACCGGGGACAGGCGCCCGCGACGACGTTCGTGGTTCGCGGGGAGGGGGACCTGCTCGCGCGTCCGTCCAACTACAACTGGACCTGGGACGACTCCGGCTCTGGTGGAACGCACGACGTCTCCTTCTGGGAGCCGGTCGCGCCCGCGGGCTACACCTGCCTGGGCCACGTCGCGGTGCTGGGCTACTCCAAGCCCTCCACGGACCTCATCCGCTGCGTGCGGAGCGAATACGTGCTGCCCGCCAATCCCGCCTGGGTGTGGGACGACAGGGGCTCTGGCGCGGACGACGACATCGGCGTGTGGCAGGCGGTGGCGCGCGACCACCGCGGCCTGCCCGCTTCCACCTTCGTCTCACGCCCCAGCCACGGCGACACGGGCGGCAACCGCTACTGGGTCCTCAACAAGAGCGCCACGTCCAACGCGGAGCTGCGGGGCCTGCCCGTGGACGCGCAGACGGTGGCGACGTTCGCGCCGCGCGTCTGGCTGCATCCGGACGAGGCTTACTTTCCGTCCTCCACGCAGTTCCACCTGGCCAACGTCCACGAGGAGAACGGCCACCTGGTGACGAACCAGCCGCTGGGCTGTGACTCCTGCACGGATCCGCAGTTCCTGGACGGTCAGCGCCCCAACCAGACGTCTGTGCCTGTCTACGCGCAGGTCATCCCGCGCACCCAGGGCGGTCTGCCGACGAACGTGACGGACGTGCTGTATTGGAATTTCTATCCCTACAACAATGGCAAGCGCGTGTGCATTGGCTGGTATTCGCCCTGGGGCTGCGTGGGCGGCTACTCCACCTTCGGCAACCACGTGGGGGACTGGGAGCACCTCACCGTGCGCTTCATCGACGGGCGCCCCGCGCAGGTCTACCTGAGCCAGCACGCCAACGGGCAGTCCTTCACGTTCGGAGACAAGGCCGTGTTCCTCACCGGCTGGCATCCAGAGGTGTTCTCCGCCAAGGGCTCGCACGGCCTCTATCCGGACGCCGCGCGGCACATCTACGAAACCATCTTCAACGGCGACTTCCTGGCGGACGACACCGGCGCCGGGCTCGCGTGGGACACCTGGAACAACGTGGTGGTCATTCCCTGGCAGCCGGCGGGGACGTACACGGGGTCGCTCGCCTGGATGAACCTCACGGCGTACTGGGGCAACCCCGAGTCCGGCTGCGACAACCCGACCGGCTACTGCGTGAACAGCGGCGGTCCCTCGCCGCTGCGGAACCGGTCGGTGTACCAGCCTGACTACATGACCCTGGAGTAGTCCTAGCGTCCGCCCAGGAGTCCGAAGGGCTTCCACTCCAGGATCTTCAGGTCGAACCCCGCCTGGCGCTTCCCGGCGATCCAATCCTCGAGGGCGCTCAGGGCGGAGGCCTCGTCATCGAAGCGCTGGCGCTCGCCGTCGCGGGTGACCAGCGTGGTGCCGTCCACGATGGCTGACGTGTACTCCGACTTGGGGCCTCCGTAGTTCGCGAGCTCGCGTTCGAGCGGACCCCGGCCGGGAACGACGGTCGTGACGCGCAGGAAGTCTCCTTCGTAGCGGGCCTCCAGCCGCCGCAGCTCCCGTGCGGCGGCGTCGGGCGTCTCGAACTGGAAGCGGAACGTGCGCATCGACCCGTTGTTGTAGCCCGCGTGGAGCTGCACGACGGCGCCGAAGCGTTCAATCTCCAGGAACAGGTCGCCCCGCTTGCGCCAGAAGGTGACGCGCTCCGAGGCCCGCTGCTTCACGTCGAGCTCCGGGGTCGTCCCCTGTCCGAGGAACTCCTTCCCGTCGAAGATGTGCAGGGGCAGGCTCCCCGGGCGCATCAGCCACACCTCGCCTGTCTTGCGCTGGGCGTAGACGACGTCACTCGCGCGCGCGTTCTGCGACGCCCGGGCCGCGATGCCTTCGATGTCCAGGCCCTCGAGCTCCTCGGCGGTGGGCTCATCCGGCTCGCGGACCTGCCGGGGCTGGAGCGTGTCCGTGAAGACGGGCTGGCCCTTCTGGATGCGTTCGAACAGGACGTCGTGGTGGATCTCCCCCAGGTCGATGTTCCACAGCTCGGGGCGCAGGAAGGTGGACGCGAGCGAGGCGGCGTCCTCGCCGGAGCGGCCGTTCTCCAGGTGCTGCTCGGCGTGGACCTCGCCGTAGCAGGTGACGTCGTGGTCGTTCTCGTCGAGGAAGCGCGTGGTGAGGTCACCCGCCACGATGAGGCTGTCGTCGTTGTAGATGCCCTGGATGGCGTCCCGCACCACGAGGTCGCCGAGCACCAGGAAGTTCCCTGACGTCTGGAGCCCCCACGCCGTGCAACGGCCCACGACCACGACCGTCGAATCCGGTCCACAGTCCTCCAGCACGCCCGCCACCTCCAGGTCCCCGAGGATGACCAGGGGCGCGGTGACACGCAGCGAGCCAGCGACCCGCGCGTTGCCCGTGATGACCCGGGCCTCGGAGACGGTCCCTTCGAGCACCGCGTCCTCGGGCGCCAGCAGCTCGCGCATCACCAGGGCCGCGAAGCCGATGGGCGACAGGGGACCGGGACACAGTGCCTCCGCGAGCTGGGACGGGGACCGCTGCGCGTCCTTCTGGAAGACCGCCGCGAGCTCCGAAACCGAAGGCTCACCGTGATGGGAGAGCGCATCGAGGACAGCGCCTTCGAGCCGGGCGTGCACGGCCTCCGCGCGCGGGAGGAATTCGTTCTGGGAGAGGAGCATGGGCGCGCATGCTACCGGCCGGGCGCCGCGCGAGAAGTTGTTTCGGTGAAACCTCGCGACAGGGCGTGACGGTGTACGGCCTGCGCTGTTTTCCTGAGACGGCCGGGCCCATTGCGGAGGCCCGGCCGCGGTTCATCCGCCGCGGCCTACTGGCAGATGGTCTCGGGCGAACACACGCACTGCCCACCGCCCACGCCGGCACACTGGCGGAAGCACGAGCAGTCTTCGTTCATGCAGATGTTGGAGCAGAGGCCAATGGCCTCGGAGTTGGTGGGCATCAGCGCCCCGACGGCGCCACCGGCCACGACGCCCAGCATGAACACGAACTTCACGATTCCCTTGCGCATGTACGACCTCCCGGGTTGAACAGCCGGACGCATTCTAGTCCGGCCCGCGTCCTTTCGGGCTCGCCGGTCTGAATTGCTTCCACTGGCCGTCCCTCGTGCGTATCACTGGCCTTCGTGCGCACGCCCACCGACCGGTTCCTACCGCCCCGCATCGATGCTTCCTCCGCCACGGCGCTCCAGCGCGGACGGGTGGTGGTCATCGCGCCCACGCGCGCCGCGTGCGAAACCATCGAGCTGGCGCTCGGGCTGGAGCTGCGCACGTACCTGGAGCAGCACCACGGCGAGCGCCTCCTTGCGCTCGCGCGGAGCGGGCAGGGGTTCGGCATCGTCGCGGGCACGGGCACGGGCAAGACGCTCGCCATCCGCCCCATCGCGGAGGAGCTCACGGGCCGGCGGCCCCTGCGGGTGACGGTGGTCAACCGGGAGCGGGAGGCCACCGCGGAGACGCCGCTCGCGGACGTGGCCATCGTCACCACCGGCATCGCGCGGCGCTGGTTCCAGGGCGGCGTCATCCGGCGTGAGGACACGCTCATCGTGGATGAAATCCACCAGACCTCCGCGGAGCTGGAGCTGTGTCTGGC
The DNA here is from genome assembly GCF_003611685.1 of Corallococcus sp. CA049B. Taxonomy (NCBI): domain Bacteria; kingdom Pseudomonadati; phylum Myxococcota; class Myxococcia; order Myxococcales; family Myxococcaceae; genus Corallococcus; species Corallococcus sp. CA049B. The sequence continues at coordinate 33,510 of NZ_RAWC01000011.1, forward strand.
CCTGGGCAAGCGCGTGGGCTGCCGCTTCATCTGGCTGTCCGCCACGGTGGATCCGGCCTTCTACGCGCGCTACCTGGACAGCGCGGACGTGCTCCAGGTGTCCACCTTCGACCCGGACAAGGCGGCCCAGGTGGAGGTGGAGCGCCGCAAGCCGCTGTCCTTCCTCGATGACGCCTTCCTCCAGGACGTGCAGCGTCAGGGGCGCGGCGTGGGCGTGTTCCTGGCCACGCGCGCCGGAGTGGAGGAGGCGGCGGCCCACGTGCGGGCCCGCTCACCCGAGGTCCACGCGGCGCACTATCACGGCGGCGAGCCGCTGCGCGCCATCCGCCCCTTCCTGGAGGGCACGGCGCCCCGGCCCTTCGTGCTCACGATGACGGCGGCGGGGCAGAGCGCGCTCAACGTGCCCGGACTGGACACCGTCGTCATCGACGACCTGCGCTTCACGAACGTGGTGGAGGGCAGCCGCAACGTGCTCACCCGCGTGCACCTGGGCAACAACGAACTCTTGCAGATGGCGGGGCGCGTGCACGGGCGCGTGGCGGGCGGGCGCGTCTTCATCCTCAGTGACCGGCTGATCCACTTCGCCTCGCTGCGGCCCACCGAGCCCGAGTTCCAGCTCGCGGGCGAGCCGGAGCGGGTGGCGCTCACCGCGGCGGCCCTGGGCGTGCGGGCGGATGCGCTGGACCTGCCCGTGCCGCTGGACCGCGCGGCCTATCGGCGGGCGCTCGCGAAGCTGGAGGCGCGCGGCATCGTGGACGCGGATGGACGGCTGTCCGCCTACGGCCGCGCGGTGGAGGCCCTGCCCGTGGAGCGTCCGTGGGCGGAGCTCATCGTCAACGCGGAGGACACGCTCCTGCCGTTCCTCGCGGTGTGCAGCGCGGTGGAGTCCCTGCACCGGATGACGCGCGAGGAGCGGAACCTGGAAGAGGTGCTCGTGCCCGGGAGCGACCACCTGACCGCGTACAACCTGTACGCCGAGGCCTTCCGTGTGGCGGGCACGGTGGGGGAGGTGCAGGGGCTGCCGCGCCACGTCTTCGACCCGGAGAAGCTCGCGGCGTGGGCGGAGGGGCGCGGGGTGCTGGTGAAGGCCCTGGAGGACGCGGCGCTCGCGATGGCGAGCGTGTACCGGAGCGTGGGGCTGGCGCTGCCCGCGCGCATGCCGTTCGCGAACTCCAGCGTCCACCATCGCTTCTGCGACCTGCTCGCGCGCTTCATGCCCTTCGACCTGGTCATCGACGAGCGCACGGCCTGGGGTGAGCTCACCCGCGTGTCGAAGACGAGCGTGTGCGGCAACCTGGGCGCGGTGGCGGGCACGCTGCGCTACTTCGCGGACCGCAATGGTGAGTCGCAGGGCGCCATCGAAGGCACCCAGCTGCCCCAGTCGCTGCTGCGCCGCTACGCGCGCCGTCACTCGGAGGCGCCCGCGTATGACGCGCGCTTCCGCTCGGTCGTGCTCATCAGGCTGCTGGACTACTACGGCTTCACGCTGGAGCAGGAAGTGGACGTGCTGCGCGCCTGGGGGCCGGAGCTCGCCAAGGCGGCCCGGCACGCGCTCGCGGAGGCGCTGGCCAAGGGCGAGGCGCCGCATCCCGCGGTGGACCGTCACCGGGTCGCCATCGCCGAGGTGCGCGAGCTGTGGCGGCGCTCGGGGGGGATCACCGCGCCGCTGGGGCAGCCGGAGCTCACCGCGCTCTACGAGGCGCAGCTCGACGGGGTGGACACGCTCGATGACTTCCGCGAGCGCCCGCTGCGGCTGGACCTGGACGCGCTCGTGCCGCCCGCGACGCGCCGGGCACTCCTGGCGCTCCCGGACACCGTGGAGGTCCGCGAGCAGGCCGTGCCGCTGGAGTACGACGTGGAGGAGCTGTCGGACGGGGCCCTGCGGGGCGTGGTGCGACTGCACCTGCCGGAGAAGCTCGCCCGCACCCTGGTGGAGGAGGAGCTGCCGCTGCTCGACCGCCCCCAGCGCTTCAGCGTGGCCCGGGGCCGGCGGGGCGTGCTCCAGGCCCGCTCGCTCCTGGAGCTCCAGGACCTGCTCGACCAGCCCTGGATGCAGGATGAAATCGCCGAGGCCTCCCGCGAGCGTCCGCCCCAGCCGCGCGGTGCCCCCGAGCGTGGGGGCAACCGGGGCCACCATGGCAAAGCCTCAACGTACGGAGGGCGGCGGGGAGGCGGCAGGCGGCGCCGCTGACCCGGCGCACGGGCCCTGGTTGCTCACCGCGCGGAGCGGTCCATCCAAGCCTGGAGGGCGCGCGCGATGTCCTCCGGCGCGTCTTCCGGGGCATGGTGCCCCGCGCGTCCCAGCGGAACGATTTCGAGGGCCGGGAGATTGCCGCGCGCCCACTCGATGATGTGCGGCGCGTTGAGCCCGGTGTCCCCGAACGTCAGCAGGAGCACCGGCTTCACGGAGGGCTGCGCGAGCCACGCGTCATAGCGCTCGATCACCGCGGCGACGTCAGCGGGCTCGCCATCGATGGGAATCTCCCGGGGCCACTGCAGCACCGGGCGTCGCGACGCCGCGTCTGGATACGGGGCGTAGTAGAGGGTCCGATCTCCCTCCGCGAGGCCACGCTGGACGCCGTTCGCGAAGGACTTCTCCAGGAACGCGTTCTGTTCGAGCACGAGCTGCTCACCGGCTCCCGGCGTGCGAAGGGCGCGGAACAGCTGCTCGCCCTGGGGAGGCCAGTCGCTCCAGCGCATGGGGCGGAGGAACGTCTCGAACACGGCCACGCCCCGCACGCGGTCCGGATGCCGCCGGGCCCAATCCAGGGCCAGCACTCCGCCCCAGTCGTAGCCGACGAGCACGACGTCCCGCAGGCCCAGTGCGTCGAACCACGCATCGAGGTACCTCGCATGGTCCGCGAACCGGTACGCGCTGTCCGGCTTGCCTGAATCCCCCATGCCGATGAGGTCGGGCGCGAGGCAACGGCCCCGGTCGGCGAGCCGCGGGATGACGTTTCGCCACACGTGGGAGGACGTGGGGTTGCCGTGGAGGAACACGATGGGCGAGCCCGTCCCGGCCTCGCGGTAGGAGATGAACGAATCCAGGACCTGGACCTGGCGAACCATGGACATGGGAGTGCTCCGGGAAGGACGCGGTGGAGAGGCGTGGCATGCGATGAGCAAGCCCGCGACGAGACAGCCGAGCCATCTGTGCATGCACCCATGATGGGGAAGGGGACACCTCGCTGGTAGTGATGGTTCGTGAGGTCTAGGCTCACCAACCGTGAGCATTTCGATCGCCGCCCTCGACCTCAACCTCCTCCTGGTGCTCCACACCGTCCTCACCGAGCGCAGCGTGGTGCGCGCGGCCGAGCGGCTCCATGTCACGCCCTCCGCCATCAGCAACAGCCTGGCGCGCCTCCGGTCCGTGTTGGGCGACCCGCTCGTCACACGCAAGGGCCGTGGCATCGTCCCCACGCCCCGCGCGCTCGCGCTGGCCCCCGCCATCGCCCGAGGCCTGCGCGAGCTGGAGTCCGGGCTTCACGAGGCCCCATTCGAGCCGGCCCGCTGCACGCGCACCTTTACGCTCGCCGTCGCCGATGCCGGTCAGGTCACCTGGGGACCGCGAATCGCCGCCCGGATGGCCGTAGAGATGCCGAACGCGCGCCTCTCCGTGGTTGGAATCGCCTCGCTCGTGGCGCTGGGGGACCTGACCTCGTCCCAGGTCGACCTGCACATCGGCCTCGCCGGACGGGGCGCGGGCCTGCACGTCGAACCGCTGCTGGACGAGCGCACCGTCCTCGTGGCCCGCGAAGACCACCCCGCGCTCACGAAGCGCCTGTCCGCGCGGGCGCTCGGTGCGCTCCGTCACGTGGGCGTGGAGATGGTCCCGGGCAAGGGCTTCAGGGACCTGGTTGGCGCCGCATACGCACGCGCGGGCATCCGCCGTGAGGTCGCCATGACGGTGCCCTCGTTCCTGACGGCGGCGGCGATGGTGGCCGCGACCGACCTCGTCGCGACGTTGCCGGAGTCACTCGTCGCCGCGCAGGGCGCGCGCCTGGGTGTGCGTGGCGTCAACGCGCCGGTCCCCACTCACACCGTCAAGCTGGCCCTGTGCTGGCATGACCGCACGCATGCGGACCCGGCGGTGAGGTATTTCCGCCAGTTGGTCCGGCGCGCGGTCCTGGACGCGTGACGGACTCACGCGCGGCGCCGGGCCGCAGGTCCAGCTCCAACACCTTGCACCGGGACGGCGCGGACAGCCACTTGGTGATGGAATGGCCTTTTGTGATAGCCGGACCCAAACCCTGGAGGCGCAATGTCGAACTGGAGTGCCTGGCTGTTCCCCTGCCTTGCCTTGCTGACATCCGGATGCATGCCATTGGAGACGGACGGCGCGCGGGAGCCGGAAGTTCAACAGCAGGCCCTGCCGGGCTCGGAGGTCATCGACTTCGCCTCCGCGAGCACGCAGGCGAACACGGACGCGTCGGGCAAGAGCGGCGGCATGGCCGTGCTCAAGACGAACAGCTCGAACTGCACGGTCGGCGCGTACGCGGACTGCTATGCGCAGTACATCGAGTTCAGCCCCAGCTACACGGGCTACCTGTCCTTCAACCTCGCCAGCCTCACCCAGGCCGCGCCCACCCCGGCCCAGGTCACCCAGCTCAGCCTGCTGACCAAGTACCAGGGGCCCGGCGTCGCCACGTCCTACTACCAGTGGCAGCTGTACCGGTTCACCACGTCCAGCTGGGTCAGCATCGCCAACTCGCAGGGGCGCGGTGACTGGGTGTGGACGCCGGCCCTGACGCTCGCGCTCCCCACCACCGAGGCCGCGTCGAACTTCGTGTCGAGCAGCGGGGAGATCCGCGCGCGCCTCATCAAGGGGGCGGGGACGGACGCGGCGCAGCTGGACAGCCTCCGGCTCCAGGTGGCGTGGGACATCGCCACGACGTGCACGGCCGAGACGGACGCGGCCTTCTGCGCGCGGCTGGGCGCGAGCTGCGGTCAGGTGAGCGGCACCGACAACTGTGGCCAGGCGCGCACGGTCGCGAGCTGTGGCGCCTGCCAGAGCCCCCAGACGTGCGGCGGTGGCGGCACCCCGAACGTCTGTGGTGAGGCTTCCGCCTGCACGGTGCCGGCCTTCCCCAAGGGCACCACCTGGATGTGGGACCTGGAGCACAACGCTATTCCCACCAACCTCAACGCCCAGGTCTACGTCGTGGACCTCTTCAACACGACCGCCGCGAAGATCCAGGAGTACAAGACCGCCGGCAAGAAGGTGGTCTGCTACTTCAGCGCGGGCTCCTATGAAAACTGGCGGGAGGACGCGAACCAGTTCCCGCAGGACACGTACTGCACCCCCGGGGAGAACTGCGCGCAGTCCGTCCACATCATGGGCGACTGGTGCACGAGCGGCGGCGGCTGTGAGTGGTGGTTGGACCACCGCAAGCCGGCGGTGCGCACGGTGATGACGTCGCGCATGCAGCTGGCGAAGAACAAGGGCTGCGACGCGGTGGAGCCGGACAACATCGACGGTTATTCGCACGACGATGAGATCAACTGCACCGACCAGGCCTGCTGGGGCCTGACGGCGGCGAACCAGCTCGACTACAACCGCTGGCTGGCCACCACCGCCCACTCGCTGTGCCTGGGCATCGCGCTCAAGAACGACGTGGACCAGGTCCCCGCGCTCGCGGACTCCTTCGACTTCGCCATCAACGAGGAGTGCCAGCGGTTCAACGAGTGCGGCGCCTACAAGACCTGGTTCACGAACAAGAACAAGGCGGTCTTCAACGCCGAGTACCGCAAGGACTCCGGCGGGGACATCACCAACTGGACGTCGTGCACGGGCACCGGGGCGACCTGCGCCTGCGGTGAGAGCGGCTTCGCCCAGGGCGACATGCGCACCCTGGTCTTCAGCACCGCGTCCGTCCGCTACGACAACCTCCAGTTCACCTGCTGGTAGCGCGCGCGGGCCGGGGCGGTCCTCCCGCCCCGGCCTGTTCCTCAGTACCGGACGGTCGCGGTGTAGGCGAAGTGGTCGGAGCCGTACTTCTCCAGGCGCTCGGCCGGTCCGGTGCCGATGCCCACGGTGACGTAGATCTGATCGATGGGCACGCCGCTGACGCCCGCCGTGTTCAGGTGGTTCATCCCGGGGATGTCCTGCGACAGCGCGCGGTTGAAGTCGCCCACCAGCACCACGGGCAGCCCCCGGCCGCGCAGCTCCGCGACGACCTCGCGCACCACGGTGTTGTGCGTCCGCCAGCGCTCCTGACGCTCCGGGTGCTCGCCGTTCCAGGCGCCGGAGATGTAGTGGGTGTTGATGAACGCCAGCTTCGCGCCGGTCTCGAGGTTCTTCAGCACGACCCAGTTCACGAAGCGAGACGGCGTCACCCCGGCCTCACCGCCGTGCGTGAGCCGGGACCCGTCCCCCGTCTTCTCGAACTTGTTCTTTCGCCAGGAGATGGCGATGGAGTTGCGCGCGTCCAGCCGGTCATCACCGGGCCGGAAGTGCGCGTAGGCGTCCATCGCGCCCAGCTTGGAGTGGCCCTCCGCGGTGTCCACCTCCTGCCAGCCGATGATGTCCGCGAGCGGCTTCATGTTCGCCTGCCCGTGCCACGTGTTGTGCGTCGCGACCGTGGTCGTCGTGGCGGCGAGCGCCGCCGCTTCTGTCTCCTCGGATGAAGCGGGCAGCAGCCCCAGGGAGAGCAGCAGGCTGAGGACGGCCGATGACAAGAGCTTGAGCATGAGTCCCTCGGAAGGCGCGCCAGGTCATTCCTGGCGCGTCCGGGGGAAACTAGTCAAAGCCGCATTTTATGAAAATACGAACCGGAATGTTTCTGTCAGCCGAGGACAAAGTCCTTGGGGCGCAGCGGCTCCGGCTGAGGCTCTCCCAGCGACTCCAGCATGTTGATCTCCGCCGTGCGGGACATCGCGAGCAGGGGCAGGTCGTTGGGAGCTTCTCCGAAGGGCTCTTCCAGCTCCTCGCTGAGGAGGTCCAGGCCGAAGAAGGTGTAGGCAATCATGGCCGTGAGCACCGGCGTGAACCAACCCATCGACTCGGCGAGTCCGAAGGGCAGCATCAGACAGAACAGGTAGGCCGTGCGGTGCAGGAGCACCGTGTAGGCGAAGGGCAGGGGCGTGAGGCGGATGCGCTCGCAGGCCGTGAAGATGCTCATCATGGCGTGCACCCGTTCGTTCAAGGCGGCCCAGGTGATGTCGGTGAGCCGGCCTTCCCGGAGCAGGCGGGCCAGCTCCAGCTGGTGCTCGCGCAGGAGGGCATTGGGGCGGTTGCCGCTGCCCAGGACGCGCGTGCGCTCGGGCTCTTCCAGGTGGCGGCCAATGGCCTCGCTGGCGTCTTGCGACCGGAGGTGCGCGGCGAGCGCGTAGGGGAAGGCGATGGTGCGGTGGATCAGCCTCCTGGCCGCCTGACGCCCGGTGTCGGGCAGCTCGGCGCGCCCGTCGTCCAGCAGCGCGATGGTCGCGTGGGTGAAGGCGCGCACCTCGATGATGAGCGCGCCCCACTGCTTCCGGCCCTCCCACCAGCGGTCGTAACAGGCGTTGTTGCGGAAGCCGAGGAAGATGGAGAGCGCGATGCCGAGCAGCGACAGCGGCGCGGGCGAGGTGACCGGAAGACTGAGATGGCCCAGCTTGAGCGTCAGGACAACCCCTGAGGCGAGCGCCGCGACCCCCAACACGTGGGGCAGGACGCGCGGCAGGATGGTGCCGCGCACGACGAACAGGAGCTTGAAGAAGCCAGGGCGGGGACGGACGATCACGGCGCGTCTCGTGCCCCAAATCCCCGGCTGCCGCAAGCGGTGCGCGCTGTGACGCCGGGAATGACCGGTGTTCATCCCGGGTGCACCGCCGCCCTAGACTGCCTTGCTCCTGGAGGCTGAATGCACCCGAAGAGACTTCACCGGTTCCCCGTATCCACGCTGCGCTCCCTGGCCGCGGGGGTCGCGCTGGCGTGCGCCGCTGGCTGCTCGGACGATGAGGGCGTGGACGTCCCCAACCCCCTGACCAACCCGAAGGATGGGCCCCCGGCCGGCAACCCGAACGCAGAGGCGACGTGCGCCGTGCCCTCGGAGGCAGGGCTCGCGGACGTGTCCCGGCCCACCACCGTCGTCGGGACGGGGACGCCGGCCAGCTGTACCTCCGATGCCTTCGTCAGCGCCGTGGCGAAGGGTGGGGTCATCACCTTCGACTGCGGTCCGGAGCCCGTCGTCATCACGCTGGACCGGACGGCGAAGGTCTTCAACGACAAGGGGCCGGAGATCGTCATCGACGGCAAGGGGCTGGTGACGCTCAGCGGCGCGGGCAAGCACCGCATCCTCTACATGAACACCTGCGATCAGGCCCAGGTGTGGACGACCTCCCACTGCCAGGATCAGGACCACCCGCGGCTGACGATCCAGAACCTCACCTTCGTGGACGCCAGCTCCAAGAGTGAGAAGGAGTTCGACGGCGGCGGCGCGGTCTGGGTGCGCGGCGGGCGGGTGAAGGTCATCAACTCGCGCTTCTTCAACAACGTGTGCGTGGACACCGGCCCGGACGTCGGAGGCGCCGCGCTGCGGGTGTTCGACCAGCACGACGACCAACCCGTCTACGTGGTGAACACGACCTTCGGCGGCAAGGAGGGCTACGGCGGGGTCTGCTCCAACGGCGGCGGCATCAGCAGCATTGGCGTGTCGTGGACCGTCATCAACAGCCTCTTCTCCCACAACCGGGCCATCGGCAACGGCGCCAATCCCGCGCAGCCGGGCACGCCGGGCGGTGGCAGCGGCGGGGCCATCTACAACGACGGCAACACGATGACGCTGTCGCTCTGTGGCACGCGCATCGAGCACAACGAGGTCAACGCGCACGGCAGCGCCATCTTCTTCGTGAGCAATGACCACTCGGGCGACATCCGCATCGACCGCTCGGTCATCCAGAACAACAAGGGCGGCTCCTGGTACGTGACCTATCCGCAGATCTCCAACCACACGGACACGCCCATCCGGGTGACGAACTCCACCATTGAGTGACGGCCGTCCTGGTGGCGAGCCAACGTGTTTCAGCATGCGGTGGAAGCGGTGCCCCGGCCCGCCGCGGGCTCCTGGACTGTGGACCTCACGCCCTCCCATGTCCTCACGCCAGAGGTTCGGGCGGAGGTCGACGAACTGGCCCGCTCGCTGAATGACCGCGGGCTTGGGAGCTCTTCCCGATCCTCGTCGTCCGGAGGCGGGCGCTCGTCGGGAGGAGGCTCCAGCGGAAGCTGGTAGCAGTCAGGGGCGGGGTGGCGCCCAGAGGGCGCTGTGGGCCTCCGGTGCGTCCGGGGACTCCTCCGCCGTGTAGAAGTAGGCCGCGACCGTGGCCCGGCCCCGTCCTTCAGGGCAGGCCAGCGCGGCGGGGTGGCCGTGCCAGTGGGTGTCACCGTGCGCCATCACGACCAGCCGATCGAGGACCGGAGCGATGCGGGCCTCGCACCGGGAGAGGTCGGCGTTCCACAGCTCCAGGTCACCGCCCCACGCGGGCTCCCAGCCCGGGTTCAGGTAGTACAGGACGGTGAGTCGCCGTGTGAGCGCGCGGGTGCGATCGCGGTTGAAGTCCGCGTGGAGCGCCAGATGGCCTCCGCGCAGCGTGAGGTGCAGCCCGGCACCCCGGAAGTGCGGATCCGCGATGAGCCCTTTGACGCCGGTGAGCGTCTCCAGGAAGTCGAGGAACGCCATGCCCGAGAGCTCCGCGAGCAGGTGCCGGAGCGCGCCGTGCACGCCTTCGAAGGCCTTGCGCTGAAGCTGTCCCAGGCGGGCCGCCTGCTCCGGGTGATCGCGGCGCAGCCAGGGGGCCCCGGTCGCGCCTGGAAAGACGCCGGCCAGCTGCGTCGCCAGTTGCTCTCCCAGGAAGCCGTCGATGACGACGTGCGGATGGGGCCGGGCGGCCCCGTAGGTGTCGCGATGCGCCAACGCGAGCGAGCGGAGCGCGGTCCGGCTGAGGAAGAAGCTGGGCCCCAGCAACGGCCCTTCATCGACTGTCGCGACGCTCACGGGACCTCTTCTGTTCGGGTTTCCGGCCTCCAATGATGGCATGCGCACGAAACGCACGTCTCTTCCTGTCTCACCCGGGGGCGCCGCCTTCGGTCTCGAGGAGTGCCGCGAGGAACAACGCATACGTCAGCTCGGCGACGGGCCGGCGCTCCCGCCGGGCCTGGAGGCGCAGCGCCTTGGGCAGTGAGCAGGACTGGCCCCGCTCACCGTCGCGCATCTGGACATAGCCTCGCGGGGAGTAGCCCATCACCTGCCAGCCCATTTGACACAGCGCCCGGCTGAGGTCGTCGGTGAGCTGGTGATGGAGGGCGCGAGCGATGGGGACGGGGCGGAAACGCTCGCTCGACCAGCCTTCCGTGTCCTCGCGCCAGCCGCGCGCGCGCAGGTAGTTCACCTTGCGCGCAAGCGACAGTCCGCCGACGTGGCGTTCAAGCTTCATACCGTCTCCACTCTGATGGGGTGGGCAGGCCCAATCCGTTACATGCGGCCCCCACCACAAAGGAGATTCACAATGGCTGCCGCCACCCGATTTGCAAGGAGTGAGCGGAGCCCCGTCGGCGCGGTCTTGCGCTTCTGCTAAGTCGGGACGAAACGCCCCGGAGGCCCGAAGACCAATGGCGACGAAGACCCGAGTCCCGCAGACGATCGACGCCTATCTGGCGAACGTGACCGACCCTGCGGCGAAGAAGACCCTGACCGCCCTGCGCACGCAGCTGCGCAAGCTGCTCCCCAAGGCCACCGAGACCCTCAGCTACCAGATGCCCACCTTCAAGGTGGACGGGGCCGCCGTGGCGGGCTTCGCGTTCTTCAAGAACCATTGCGGCTACTACCCCTTCAGCGGCAGCGTGGTGCCGGCGCTGGAGTCGGAGCTGGACGGCTACACCACGTCCAAGAGCGGCGTGAGCTTTCCTCCGGACGAACCGCTCCCGGCGAAGCTGGTGAAGAAGCTGGTGCAGGCGCGGCTCGCGGAGATCGCCACGCGCGCGAAGAAGCCCGCGGCCGCGAAGAAGAAGGCTTCAGTCACGGGCTTCCAGGTGGGCGTGGTGCGCACGCTGCCGATGAGCGCCCCCGAACTGTGGGAGTGGCTCACGACGCAGCCGGAGCGCTGGCTGGGCCCGGGCGCGACGTTGGAGGCCGAAGTGGGCGGCCGTCATGAGACCCCCAAGCGTCGCGGCGCCCCCGGCGTGCGAGGCGAAGTCCGGGTGGTGAAGCCCGGCAAGCGCCTGCGCATGACCTGGGAGACGGACGGCTGGAAGAAGCCGGCGACGTTACAGCTCACGGTGACGCCCAAGACGAAGGGCGCCTCCCTCCACGTGCACATGGAGAAGCTCCCGGACGCGGAGGTCCGCGAGGCCATGCGCGAGCGCTGGTCCAAGGTCCTCGCCCTGCTTGCCTAGTGGCCACCGGGGTGGGGGTTTGACGTTGCGTCCACCCACCCTGTACCTCCGATCCGCGCTTCGAGCTGCCTTCGCGGGCGCTCACCGCGGAGTCGCAGGCGGACCCCGCGCTGGCCCAGCAGTTCGTGGAGGCCGTGCTGCGGCCCCACTTGAGGGCGGTCCAGGAGCGGCTGCGTTCAGCGCAGCGCGAGTGCCAGGTCGCGAAGGGGGTGGACCTGGATGTCGCGGTGGAGCTGCTCGTCGGGCCGCTCTTCCACCGGTGGCTGCTTCGCACCGCGCCCCTCACGAGCGCGTATGCCGACACCGTGGTGGACCTGGTCATCGCCGCGCTGCGGCCCCTGCCCAGGGGACGCTAGCGGGACCCGGGGCCTTCCGGGCGAAGCGCTGGCGGTAGTAGCGCGTCCAGAGGTTCAGCCCCACCACGCCCACCACCGTGGGCCCCAGGAAGAGCGCGAGCTGAAGGCCCTCGACGCCGACGTGCCTGGCGTTCACCACCAGGGAGGCGGTGATGGTGCCGATTCCCGATGCCACCATGGCGCCCATGTGCTGGAACCACCAGTGCATGCGGTCCTGGGGCGGCCGCAACCAGTACCAGAGCCCCGTCAACCCGGAGAAGATGCCCACCGGAGCGAAGCCCCACAGCAGCGGCACGCCCATCCGCAGTCCGTACGCCTCGGTGAAGAGCCCCATGCACAGGAGCAGCGCGGACAGGCCCACGTCCAGCGGGTGCGTGCTCGCCCCGGTGCGTGTCTTCGTCCGGAGCACGCGCACCCCCATGGACGCGGAGGCCGCGCTCAGCACCGCGATGTAGATGAAGAAGAGGTCCATGGGCTGCTCGCCCGGGGCCTGGATGAAGCGCGGTCCGCAGATGGCCAGCGCGGAGATGGCGGCGGAGATCATCGCGCCCACGTAGGCCTGGCCCACGCGCCGGTGCAGGGTGCCTCCCTTGCGTGCCACCAGGGGCAGCCAGAGCGTGATGAACGCGATGATTCCCGACGCGATGTGGAGCCAGCGGGCGAAGAGATAGAGCGACACGGGTGCCTCCGACGTGCTGCGAGTCCGGGAAGCAAGGTACGCGTCGGCGCGGGTGCCTCCATCTGGCGGAAGTCATACGGCCCGCATGTGACTTCCGGCACATGGCCCCCGTGTCCAGGGTGGCCTAGGGTCCCCGGCCATGCCCGCGCGGTCCCCCGTGGCGAAGCCCGCCACCACCCATCGCCTGCTGTTCGTCGCCGGGATGCTGACCTGGGCCGTGGTCGGCTTCGCGCACCTCGAGGACCTGTCGCGTGAGCCCGCGCGGTGGATGGCGCCGGACACGCTGCCGTGGTGCCTCGGGCTCCTCACCTTCGGTGGGGCCTTCTGGTTCCAGACGCGGGTGCAGGGCCAGGGAGAATTGCCGCTGCTCGTCGTGCAGGCGCTCGCGGCGCTCGTCTGCATTGCCACGGGGGGGAGCGGGCTGGACGGCGCGCTGCTCGCCATCACCGCCGGACAGGCGCCGGAGATCCTCCCCCAGCGCCGGGCGCTGGCGTGGGTGGGGGCCCAGGTGCTGGGCATGCTCGTCGTGTTCGGGGTCCAGCGCCCGCCCGTCCAGGCCCTGGTGCAGACGCTCATCTACACCGGCTTCCAGGGCTTCACCTTCGGCACGGCCCTGGTGATGGTCCGCGAGGCCGAGGCCCGCCGCGAGCTGGCCCGGGTCCACGCGGAGCTCCAGGCCACCCAGGTGCTGCTCGCCACGCGTGAGCGCGAAGGAGAGCGACTGCGCATCGCCCGCGAGCTGCACGACTCCGTGGGGCACCACCTCACCGCGCTCAGCCTCAACCTGGAAGCGGCCGCGTACACCGCGAAGGAGACGGCCGCCGCCGAACACCTGCGCCGCGCGCGAGAGACGGCCCGCACGCTCCTGTCCGAGGTGCGGCGCACGGTGACGGAGCTGCGCGAGGCGCCCATGCCGCTCCTGCCATCGCTGCGCGCGCTCGCGGAGGGGGCCCCGGGGCTCGCCGTCCATCTGGAGGTCCCCGGCGAGCTGGCCCTGGAGTCCACCGAAGCGGCGCACTCGCTGTTCCGCTGCGTGCAGGAGGTCCTCACCAATACGCTGCGCCACGCCGGGGCCCGCAACCTGTGGATTGTCATTGCCCCCACGGAGGACGGCGGGGTGCGGGTGCACGCGAGGGACGACGGAGGCGGCGCGGCGAGGGTGACGCCCGGAGCGGGGCTCACCGGCATGCAGGAGCGGTTCTCCCGACTGGGCGGGCGCGTGGAGTGGCGCGCGGTGGCGGGGAAGGGGCTGGAGCTGGAGGCGTGGCTGCCGGCCACGCAGGAGCGTGGGGTGGGGACATGAACACGGTCCGGCTGGTGCTCGCGGATGACCACGCGCTGGTGCGCCAGGGCCTGCGCAGCCTGTTGGAGCTCACGCCCGACCTGCGGGTGGTGGGCGAGGCCTCGGACGGCGAGGAGGCGCTGCGCAAGGTCGCGGAGCTGAACCCGGACGTGGTGCTCATGGACGTGCGCATGCCGCGCATGACGGGGCTGGAGGCCCTGCGCGCGCTGCGGCGCACGGACGCGGGCCGGCGCGTGGTGCTGCTCACGACGTTCGACGAGGACGCCGTCCTCATCGAGGCCCTCCGCCTGGGCGTGCAGGGCTTCCTCCTCAAGGACGTGTCCCTGGAGGAGCTGGCGGAGGCCATCCGGCGCGTCGCCTCTGGTCAGACGCTGCTGCCGCCAGGAGTCGCGGAGCGCGTGGCGCGCGGCATGGCGGAGCTGCCCCGCGACTTCCCCCACGCGGACCTGCCGGAGGGGCTCACCCGCCGCGAGGTGGAGGTGCTGCGCCTCATCGCGCGGGGGCTGAGCAACCGGGAGATCGCCGACGCGCTGGGGACGGCGGAGGGCACGGTGAAGAACCAGACCTCCAGCATCCTCTCCAAGCTGGGCGTGAGGGACCGCACCCGCGCCGTGCTCCGCGCCATGGAGCTGGGCTGCCTCTAGGCGCGGAGCCGTGGGCAGCTCACGTCCACCGCCAGCAAGGCCGTGTCTGGACTTTCGAACCCCGTCCGGCGGGAGCGCCCGGTCCTGGACATTGCATCTGTCCAACCCCAGACGCCATGACATGAGAGGGCAAGCGGCCAGGGCACGTGGGAGTCCGGTCCTGGAAGGGCGGTCGTTCCCTGAGGGGCATTGGGAGGGTCCGCTCGCGCCCATACCCTTCCAGGCCACATCGACCTGAAGCGAGGACCCCCGATGTCAAACCCCCGCTGCTCGTGCCGCTCTCGTTGGATCCGCATCCCGGTCTTGATGCTCTCGCTGCTGCTGTGCAGTGCATGTGAGGCCGTGGGCCGGATCGAGTCCCCTGAAGTGCAGGCCCTTCCCATGGAGCCTTCCTCCGCGCCCGAAGAGGAGGCGCTTCCTCCGGCTCCACCAGCGCTGCCTCCGACTCCCGCGGGGCTTCGCCCCGTCGCGGTCTGGGAGGGGATGTTCGTGGATGCGTGGGGCCGTGAGCACATGCAGACCTTCCTGCCGTGGAGCAACTCCCGCGACAGCTGGGACTTCTACAACCTCGCCTACGGTCTGGACGCCAACACGGCGATGTACCGGGCCATCGGGAAGCGGGCGTACCTGGACCGGGCCCTGCTCTACGTCAACAACATGGTGGCTTCCGCTCGCGTCTCGTCTTCGCTGCCCCAAAGCCAGTTCAAGGATGGGTACCTGGGCTGGACCTCGTCCCTGTCGTCCCCGGCCGGGCAGGAGGTGCCGCTGTATGAGAGCTATTGCTGGCGCTACGTGACGCGCATGCTGCGCCTCATCCGCGAGTCGCCGGACCTCTACGGTTCCACCACCTACCGCAGGCAGTACGACCGGCTGCTGGCGTTCACGGAGCGCAACATCTTCGACAAGTGGTTCCTGCGCGGGGCGAACGACTTCGTCTACCGCAACCGCACGCACATGGCCGCGCACTGGGCCTTCATCGCCATGGACCTGTCGCGGATGACCACCGACCCGGAGCGCAAGGCCCGCTACCTGGAGGTCTTCGACAACATCAACCACGGCATGCCGAACTTCCCGTCCTCCCTGCGCGAGAAGCTAGCGCCCAACCCCGACCACCCGGCGGCCTGGTTCTGGAACGACAAGTGGGACACCCACGCCCAGCCCGGCCAGGACGTGGCGCACGCGAACAACGTGCTGGCCTTCATCGTGGAGGCCCACGATGCGGGCATGGAGTGGACGGACGCGGACATCCGCGGGTTCGTCGTGATGCTCAACACCGTCATCTGGCCCTCGCCCAAGGCGTATGCGGAGTTCGTGGACGGCACCGGGCCCGGGGATGGCTGGTTCAACGACGGGCTGATGAAGCTGGGCCGCTACGACGTCAACCTCCAGCGCCGCCTGGAGCAGCATCGCGTGGGCCAGAACAGCCAGTACTTCGCCAACGGCGCGCTCAACGTGCGGATCCTGTCCGAAAGGGCAGTGCAGTAGGTGGGGGAGGGGGGCCCCGTCCTCGGACAGAGGACGGGGCGCAGTTTCGGCGCCGTCAGCGGGCCGCACGGGCCGCCGGGAACAGGCGGACCCACAGGGCCGCCAGCGCGGAGGCCGTCGCCAGCAGCGTCACGCCCACCCAGCCCCAGCGGGCCAGGACCAGGCTGCCGCTCGCCGCGCCCACGGACATGCCAATGAAGACGCCAGCGAACAGCAGCGCGTTGAGGCGGCTGCGGGCAGCGGGCTCGATGCCGAAGACGAGCGTCTGATGCGCCACGAGCGTCACCTGCGCCCCCAGGTCGAAGCCAATCGCGCTGGCGCCAATCAGCCACAGCCGGTGATGGGGCTCCAGCCACGGCGCCGCGAACATCGTGGCGAAGGAGACGACGGTCAGGCCGGCGCCCAGGCGCGTGACGACCTCCGGCCCGTAGCGATCCGCGATGCGGCCCGCCACCGGAGCGCCCAGCGCCCCCGCCGCGCCCGCGAGCCCGAAGGCACCGGCCGCCGCGCTCCCCAGGTGGAACGGGGCGCCATGCAGCATCACGGCGAGGGTGGACCAGAACGCGCTGAAGCCAATGGAGATGAGCCCCTGGGCCAGCGCCGCCCGGCGCAGGGCGCCATGCTTGCGCCACAGGGCACCCAGCGAGCCGAGCAGGGCGCCGTAGGAGAGCGTGTTCGTGGGGTGGAAGCGCGGCAGGCCCCGCCAGGCCGCCACGCCGACGAAGGCCACGCTGGCGGCGGCGACCAGGAACATGGCGCGCCAGCCGAAGCGCTCGGCCACCACGCCGCTGATGACGCGGGACAGGAGGATGCCGAGCAGCAGGCCCGTCATCACCGTGCCCACCACCTTGCCGCGCTCATGCTCGGAGGCCAGGGTCGCGGCGGCGGGGACGATGTCCTGCGCCACGGTCGCCGTCAGGCCCACGGCGAAGCTCACCACCAGGAGCAGCTGGATGCCCGGGGCCAGGCTGCCCAGGAGCAGCGCCACGCTCAGCAGCGCGGCCTTGATGAGGATGATGCCGCGCCGGTCGAAGCGGTCGCCCAGCGGCGTCAGCAGCAGGATGCCCAGCGCGTAGCCCAGCTGCGTGAGCATGGGCACCAGCCCCACCGCGGTGCCGGAGGCGCCGAGGGTGGACCCCATCACCCCCAGCATCGGCTGGCTGTAATAGATCGACGCCACCGACAGGCCGGCGCTCGCGGCCAGCAGCAGCCGCAGGCCGTGCGACAGGGAGGCGCTGGCGGCGGAGACCGGTGAGGGGCGGACGCCGTTTCCGGCGGTCCCATGTACGGCGTGAATGAAGGACATGATGTTCACCTCGGGTGCTGCGCGATGAGGTGACAGTGCGCCAGAGGGAGCGGGGACGGTAGACGCGTGCTCCGTACAGCGGTTATACGCGTTGCGTATCACCCCCTCCTGGAGCAGGCCCGCATGCCCACCCCTTCGAAGCCGGCCCGGCGGCGCGGGGCCCCGCCGAAGCTCCCCGTGTCCGCCAGCGCCGACCGGCTGGAGCTGATGCAGACGTTCATCCGCATCGTGGACGCGGGGAGCCTGTCCTCCGCCGCCGCGCAGCTGGGCACCACGCAGCCGACGGTGAGCCGCCGGCTCCAGGCGCTGGAGCGTTCACTGGGGCTGCGGCTGCTCCAGCGCTCCACCCACGCCATGAAGCTCACCGAGGACGGGACGCGCTGCTACGAACGGGCGAAGGAGCTGCTGGCCAGCTGGGACCTGTTCGAGTCCGACCTGCGCGGCGCGGGCGACGAACCCGAGGGGCGGCTGCGCGTCGTGGTGCCGCACGCCTTCGGACAGGAGCTGCTGGTGGCGCCGCTGACGGAGTACCTGGGCCGTCATCCGCGGGTCTCCGTCGAATGGCTGCTGCATGACCGGGCGGTGGACTTCATCGCGGATGGCATCGATTGCGCGATCCACGTCGGCGAGGTGCAGGACCCCAGCGTGGTGGCGATCCGCGTGGCGGAGGTGCCTCGCATCGTCGTGGCCGCGCCGTCGGTGGTGGCGGGAGGCCCCCTGCCGGAGCATCCCGACGCGCTCGCGAGGCTGCCCTGGCTGTCCCTGCGCACGTTCTATCGCAACGAAATCCCGCTGACCCATGTGGCCACCGGCGAGGTCCAGCCCATCGTCTTCCAGCCGCGCGTGAGCACGGACAGCCTCTATGCCCTGCGCAGCGCCGCGGTGAAGGGCCTGGGCGTCTGCGTGGGTTCGTCCTGGGTGCTCCAGGAGGAGCTCCACCGCGGCCGGCTCCTGCACCTGGTGCCGCAATGGCAGGCCGCGCCGCTGCCCATGTATCTGCTCTATCCCGCCGCGCGCTTCCATCCGGCGAGGCTGCGCAGGTTCGTGGAGTGGATGCGGGAGAGGATTCCGGCGGCCCTGGCGGTGGCCACGCGCCCTGGCTATCGGGGGGTGGGCACGAGACCGTAGAGGGTGGTGATCTCCCGGGAGCGCGCGGCGTGCAGGGGATCCGCCTTGTCCTTCGCCTTGGAGTGCCGCGCCGGCGTGGACTCCTTCCACACCACCGTCAGGCCGCAGCGCTCGAACTGCTCCTCGAGCCACCCGGGCGGACGCAGGCCCAGCAGCACCGCCAGGTCCGAAAGGAGCAGCAATCCCTCTCCCCCCGGGTTCAGCGCGGCGGGGAGCCCTTCGAGGAAGCGGCGCAGGAACTGGCTGTCCTCGTCGAACACCGCGCGGTCCACCCGGTTCTTGGGAGGTTCTGGAATCCAAGGCGGGTTGCAGACGACGAGGTCCGCCTTTCCTTCCGGGAACAGGTCCGCCTCCGTCACCTGGAAGCGCTGGGAGAGCCCGAGCCGCTCCGCGTTCTCCCGTGCGCACGCCACCGCGCGGGAGTCGCAGTCCGTGGCCTGCACGAACGACGCTCCCTGCTGCAGGAGCAGGAAGGAGAGCACGCCGGTGCCGGTGCCCACGTCGAACACGCGTTGGCCGTTCACGTCCGGCACCGCCGCCAGCAGCTCCACGTAGTCCGTGCGCGTGGGCAGGTAGACGCCGTAGTGCGGATGGATGAGCCCCTTCAGCCCCGGGACCGCCAGGCCCTTGCGCCGCCACTCCGCGGCCCCGAGCATGCCGAGCAGCTGCTTGAGCGGCACGACGGTGAAGTCCTCCGTGGGCTCGCCCCAGACCTGCCGGCACGCCTCCGCGACGTCCGGCGCGCGCGCGAGGTCCAGGCGGTAGCCGCGGTCCAGCGCGACGACGATGCGCGACAGCGTCGCGTGCTCCTGCTGCCGCGCGCGGCGTTCGGCCCGGAACGCCTCCAGCGGTGTGCGGGCCTGCCAGGGCCGTTCAAGCCGCCGGCCCAACGCGCCCAGCAGCTGCTTCGCATTGTGGAAGTCTCCGGTGTAGCGCAGGAACTCGCCCCGGCGGACGCGCTTGAGCGCGGCGTCGGCGCTGAGGCCATCGTCCACGGGAGACAGGCGCGTGGGCGCGGGCTCGTCACTCTCCGAGTGCCAGGTGAACGCGGCGCCGGGCGGAAACTCGAAGGGCGAGGCGGTGGGGCGGCGGGGGCGATCCATGGCCCTGGGGTAGCACGTCCTCGGCCCTCCGTCAGGACTCACGGCACAGCCGGTCCACGAACTTCAGCATCGTCGGCATGCGCGATGAGCCATGCATCCGCCGGATGTGCTCCGCGGCGGTCGCGGTCTCCATCCCAATGGCGGTGATGAGCAACGGTCGCAGGCTCTGCCCCCGCACGATGGGGAGCGCTGACCCCGTGGTGACGTAGGGCGTCTTGGCCACGCCGATGACGGGCACCGAGCGGCAGAGCGCTTCGTACAGGTGGGCGCCCAGGCCGGGCTTGTCCTCCCCGAGCCACACGTAGCCATCCACGACGATGGCCTCCAGCGGCTCCTGCACGTCGGCGAGCACCCGCAGCAGGTGCGGCAGCTCGCGGCGGTAGAACTGGCCGGGCTCGTAGGGGGCCGCGATGGGGCCCCGGTCCACCCAATGTCCGGCCTCCTTGGCGTCCGTCCACGCGCGGAAGAGGACACACGCGGCCACGGTGACGTCGGGGCGGTAGTCCACGTCCACACAAGCGAGCATCCGGATCTCCTCGGCAGTCCCCCCACGCTACAGCCGATCCACCGGACACTGGAGTCCTCAATGGAGGCTCGGCCTGACCAGGCGGCCTGGGGAATCGTGGCAATCCGCTACTCGGCGGGCGCGCGGACGAAGAGCGCCTTGCCTGCTCGAATCGTGCACTTCACGTCGGCGAACCGCCGGACATCCGTGGCGGGATCGCCGTTGAGCACCACGAGGTCTGCGTCGAAGCCCGGCTTGACGCGGCCCCGTCGCTCGGCGGCGCTCCAGCGCGCAGCGGGGGCGGTGGTCAACGATGCGAGGAGCTGCATCGGTGTCAGCCCCGCGTGGGCCATGAGGACGTATTCCTGCGTCGGATCCAGGTCCGACATGTACCCGGCGTCGGTGCCGAACAGGACCTGGCCACCCGCGCTGGAGAACGCCGCGAGCTGCCGTTCAGCGCTCCCCACGAGGCGGTCGCGCACGTTCGCGGGCACGTCCTCCTTGGCGAGCTCGTACCCCCAGAGCTGCAACGTCGGCACCACGGAGACGTGGCGCGCGACCATCTGGCCGACGAGCTCCGCGCTCCACTCGGACTTCGGTGAATCGATGGTCGTGTGCACGATGACGTCGACGCCAGCCTGCACGGCGGCGCTCACGCCCTCGGGGTCGGTGGGGTGCACCATGACCAGGCCCCCCCGCTGGTGGGTTTCATCCGCCGCGGCGCGAGCGACGTCCGCGGCCATGCGCCGGATCTCACCACCTCCCTGGGGCGTGGCGACGAACAGCTTGGTCCCCTTCGCGCCGCCCCCGACATTCTCGCGGACGGTGGCGCGGGCCTCCTCCGCCGACGCGGGTTGCGGAAGCCGCGCCAGCAGCTCGGGCGGCAGGTCCCGCAGGTAGAAGGGAATGCCCTTCTCCGGATACATCGGGGAGCCAACGGTGAGGATCGCCGGCCCCTGCAGCTCGCCCCGCTCGATGCGCTGGCGAAGCGCCTCGGTGTTCGCGGGGTCGGAGCCGGTATCGACGACCGTCGTGAAGCCGAAGCGCGTGGTCATCCCGCTCAGCGGTGGCTGAAGCTCGTCGCGCGGACGGCTGCCGGCTCCGGCGAACGCGGCATCCGTGAAGTGGACGTGGCTGTTCTGGAACCCCGCGGTGATGACCCCGCCGCCGCAGGCGTCCTCGAGCCGCACTCCAGGGGGCGGAGCCTCCGGCGCGGAACCCATGGCTTCGACTTTCCCGCCGCTCACGACCACCCAGGCGTTGTCCAGCGGGGGCGCGTCCGGAGCCACATAGAGCCGCGTGCCCGTCAGGAGATAGCGATCCGTGGGTGCCGGACGCTGGCTGGACGCGCAGCCGGCGGAGGCCAGAGAGAGAAGCAGCGCGACCCGTTTCATGATGTTCACCTCGCTGATCCGAACCGTGCCCCCAAGCGCGGAGCCCGTCAAACGGCCGCTGCATGGGGCCGGCGCCTGATATGACTTCAGCCATGTCCCTGAGGCACGTCTCGCCGCTCCTCGCGCTCCTGCTGTCCGTGCCTGCCGGTGGCCCCCGGGCGGCGGCTCCGGCGCCCTCCCGCTGCGCCCAGGTCCCCTTGTTCCAGCGTTATGCGCGCAGCGGCATGGTGGAGTCCCTGCCTGGAAACAAGGTGCGCCTGACGGCGCTGGCGGACGTCCACGGCGCGGACTGCGGCACCTCGGACTGCTACTTCACGAAGGTGCGGGCGGTGTTCCACTTCGCGGAAGGCAAGGGCTGCCACGTGCGCGAGGTGGAGGTCTCCACGGAGGAGGGCGGCTGCATCCCGGAGGGTGAACGTGCTCCGCCGAAGCGGGAGGCCTTCCTCCCCCAGGGCCCCGCGGACGTGGCCGACCCGGCGCTGGGGCAGCTCACCCTGCGCACGCGCAAGGCGGACCGT
The DNA here is from genome assembly GCF_003611685.1 of Corallococcus sp. CA049B. Taxonomy (NCBI): domain Bacteria; kingdom Pseudomonadati; phylum Myxococcota; class Myxococcia; order Myxococcales; family Myxococcaceae; genus Corallococcus; species Corallococcus sp. CA049B. The sequence continues at coordinate 55,299 of NZ_RAWC01000011.1, forward strand.
GCGCTCGTCCTCCTCCCGAAGAACCTCTTCTACTTCACGGACGTGAAGGCGGACGCACCGCTCCACACCACGCTGCCCACCGATGCGGAGGGCGAGGACGCCTGCTGCTGGGGCGCCTCCATCGCGGAGTCGCACTTCCGCGCCGAGTGATATTTTCGGTATATTCCAGTTTCTCTGAATGAAATTGACTTACGGGTTTCGGCGCTCGCAATGTCTCCCCGTCGCCAACGCTGGCGACAGGGGGAGCACACCATGCCGAAGTCGAAGCAACTCGCGTCCTGCCTTGCCCTCGCGCTGGCCACGGTGTCGCCGGTGGCCCTCGCCGATTCGGCGATCTACGGCGGCGGTCCGTTCTATTCCGGCGGCACCGCGGTGATGAACGACCTGCGCGGCTCGGGCTTCACCACCGTGATCCTCTGGAGCTTCCACATCGAGGACAACGGCGACCTCGTCTACAACGACATCCCGGTGGTCCGGAACGGCGCCTATATCGGCGATGCGGCCTGGCCCACGCGGCTGGCCACGCTCAAGACGGCGCCGACCTCGGTCAATCGCATCGAGGTGTCCATTGGCGCCTGGAGCGTCCCGGACTTCGAGCGCATGGCCCGGCTGGTCAACGGCACCGCCGCCGGCTGCGGCAGCACGCTCGTCTGCGGCACCGGCACCAACAGCATCCTGTACCGCAACTTCCAGGCGCTGAAGGCCGCCACCGGCGCCGACGCGGTCAACTTCGACGACGAGAGCGCCTACGACCTCGCTCCGACCACGCAGTTCGGACAGATGCTCATCAGCCAGGGCTTCAAGATCACCTTCGCGCCCTACACCCAGCAGACCTTCTGGCGGAACCTCCGGAACAACCTCGGCTCCGCGGTCGACGGCATCTACCTTCAGGTCTACGACGGCGGCGCCGGCAACAACCCCGCGAGCTGGAACACCGCGATGGGCATGACCGTCGACCCGGGCCTGTGGTCGCGACACGGCACCAACTGCGCCAGCGGCGACAGCCCGGCCTCGGTGCAGACCCGGATGAGCAACTGGAAGAGCACCGCCGGCATCAACGGCGGCTTCATGTGGCTGTACGACGACATCCAGAAGTGCGCGGCGCAGGGCACGAGCGCGCAGTACGCGGCGGCCATCAACACGGCGGTCAGCGGCAACACCCCGCCCGTGGCCAACTTCGGCGTCACCGTGAGCGGCCTCACCGCGACCTTCAGCGACGCCTCCAGCGACAGCGACGGCACCATCACCGCGCGCAGCTGGAGCTTCGGCGACGGCAGCGGCTCGACCGCGACGAATCCCAGCCGGGTCTATGCCAGCGCCGGCAACTACACCGTCAGCCTGACCGTGACGGACAACGGTGGCGCCAGCCACACCCGGACGCAGACCGTCTCGGTCGGCGCGGGCTACGCCAACCTGGCGCTCAACAAACCGGCGACCGGCTCCACCGCCTGCAACAGCAGCGAAACGCCGGCCAGGGCCGTCAACGGGAGCGTCTCCGGCGGCACCACCGACAAGTTCTGCTCGCTGGTGTCGGGCGCCTGGATGCAGGTGGATCTCGGCTCGGCGCAGACGGTCAGCAGCTTCACCGTCCAGCATGCCGGCGCGGGCGGCGAAGCGAGCACCTGGAACACCCGGGCCTTCACCCTCCAGACCTCCACCAACGGCACGACCTGGAGCACCCCGGTGACAGTGACCAACAACACCGCCAACACCTCCACCCACGCCATCAGCGCCACCTCCGCGCGCTACATCAAGCTCAACGTCACCACTCCGTCCCAGAACGGCGACCCGGCGACGCGCATCTACGAACTCGAGGTTCGCTGACCGACCCTTCCCAATTCCGGGAGGGGGTGGAATCTCGACAACAAGTAAAAACTGATAAATAGGACTTCCAAGTCTTCGCAGACCTGGAGGTCCATCGATGAAGAACCCCCCGTTGTTGTCCGCCGTCGTCCTCGCCGCGCTCGCGGCGGGGTGTGGTGAAGAGCGCTCCGACGGCCCCCTCGTGGACGAGGCCCCGGTGGCCACGTCCACGGGGGCGCTCGCGTGCAGCACCCGCATCACCTACGGGGACCGGTGGATCCACCCCGGGCACCCGGAGCAGTTCGACATCGCGAGCGGTCTGGTGACGTGGGACGGCAGCTGCGTCAACGAAGGCACCAACTCCTACGCGGTGTTGTCGAACGGCTGGAAGCCGTACTTCACCGGGTCCAACGCCTGTGTGATGGCGCTCGACACCTCCGACTGCTCCGGCGCCACGGCCTGCTCGACGCGCGTCACCTACGGTCCGGCGTGGCTGCACCCCGCGGGGCACCCGGCCCAGTACGACGACGTGGGCGGCCGCGTGTGGTGGGACCGGGGCTGCACCAATGCGTCCCCCAATTCGTACACGGTGCTGTCGAACGATTGGTCGCCGTACTTCAGCGGCAGCAACGCGTGCGGCATCTCGCTGCGCTACACGGGCTGTGGCGGGCTCTATCAGAACCCCGTGGTGCCGGTGGACTGCGCGGACCCGGGCGTCATCCACGACGGCACGCAGTACGTCGCGGCCTGCACGTCCGGGGGCGCGGCCAACGCGTTCCCGCTGCGCACGTCCAAGGACCTGGTCACCTGGACGGCCGCCGGCAACATCTTCCCCTCCGCGCGCCGTCCGACGTGGGCCACGGGTGACTACTGGGCGCCGGAGATCCACAAGGTGGGCAGCCGGTACATCGCGTACTTCACCGCGCGCCACCAGGACGGGAAGCTGTCCATCGGCGCCGCGACGGCCACCAGCGCGCTGGGGCCCTTCACGGACCTGGGCCATCCCCTGGTGCATGACGCGGGCATGGGGATGATTGACGCCACGTTCTTCTACGACACCGCGGGCGTGCCGTACCTGGTGTGGAAGGCGGACGGCAACGCGGTGGGGCAGCCCACGCCCATCCATGGCCAGACGCTGTCCGCGGATGGGCTGTCGCTCACCGGCACGCGCCGCACGCTGATGAGCAACACGCTCGGCTGGGAGGGCGGCGTCGTGGAGGCGCCGTGGGTCGTCGCGCGGGGCGGTTACTACTACCTCTTCTACAGCGGCAACTCGTACGCCAACAGCACCTACGCCGTGGGCGTGGCCCGGGCCACGAGCCCGCTGGGGCCCTACACGAAGCTGGGCAACCCCATCCTCAAGACGGGCGGCGGCTGGGTGGGGCCCGGCCACAACTCGGTCGTCAAAGGACCCGGCGGGGACACGGTCATGGTCTACCACGCGTGGAACAGCTCCCACACGGCCCGGGTGATGCTCGTGGATGCCATCACCTGGCCCAACGGCTGGCCCGCGGTTCCGGAAGCGCCGTCCTCCGGTTCGCGTCCGATGCCGTAGCGGCCCTCTTCAGGCAGGGGACCGGCGCCTGGCCCCTGCCTGAAGACGCGTTGTCACCCGGCGTCCGTGATGCGCGCCAGCAGCTCGCTCAGCAGCGCGCTTTCGCCCGGGGTCAGGACGGAGAGCCGGTCCAGGGAGGCGCGCAGCGTGGTGGCCGCTGAACGGACCTCCGTGTTCGCCGGAGGGGCGGCCTCGCTGGTGATCGCGGCCACGACCGTCTCTCGCGCGGCATCGGACAGCCCGAGGTCGCGTTGCCCTTCCGGCTGGCGCAGGAGCGTGAGCACCGCACCGTTGCACATCGACGACACGAGGCCGAGCGCCCGCTCCTCACTGACCCGCAGCCGGCCGACGCCGCCGCTCACGGCGTCGCAGGCGCTGGACTTCGGGGAGCTGTGCGACGTCGCGTCGGGCATCCTCGGACGTCCCCTCCGTCGAAGCTCCGTGTCGGAGGACGCGATGCGCGCGAAGCTCGTGGCGGGCGGCATGCCCGCGCCCGGGGTCGGCATCTCGCTCGGCCTCTACCGCGCGAGCCGCGACGGTGAGTTCGCGGCCGTGGACCCCACGCTGAGGCAGCTGCTTGGACGCGAGCCGAAGAGCATGCGCGAGCTGCTCGCCGGGAAGCTGATGGTCAGGGAGCGGGGATGAACCGGAGCTCTCCGGGACGCAGGGGCCCCAGGTACTTCAGCCACTTCTCGTACGCGCTGTCGTACGAGGCCCGGCGCACGTAGACGTCACCCGGATCGCGTCCAGCACCCAGGGGTCCATGCCCGGCACGGGAGCGGAGCCGGCACCGCCCGAGGCCTCATGCAAAGGCCCCGGGCGGCGTGAGGCTCACGTCACTGCATGATGGTGACGATCTGCGCCTGGCAGGTGTTGATGTCGATGAAGGAGTTGGCGTTGTCGACGGTGCAGATGGCGCCGCCATAGGTGCCGTAATAGACCGTCGCGGTGCAGGTCCCGGCGGAGTCCGCGATGTCCACGCGCCAGACACACGTCTTCGCGCCGGCCGGGTTCGCCGGGTCCACCGTCCAGTAGTACTGCTGGGAGAACGACGGGGCCGGCGCGGGGGCGCTGACCTGGAACCCGCCCAGGGTGGCGGTGGGCACGGGATAGGGCGTGAACACGCCGTTGAACGTGCCGTTGATGGTCTGGAGGCCCAGGGAGACGGTGGCGCCGCTCTGGTTGGAGACGAAGAAGTTCTCCAGGGCCGCGCCAATGGAGGCGCCGCCCTTCACCTGCTGAACTTCGAACGCGCCCTCGCGAACGCTGACGTACTCGCTGCGCTGGGAGAGGAAGTCGGGGAACCCGAGATCGGCCGGAGCGGCGAAGGCAACCGACGGCGCGAGGGACAACAGGGAGGCGGCCAGGAAACGCTTCACGTTCCTCGTCATGGACTACTCCTGAGTTGATTGTGTGGGGTTGGCCGAAGCCGAGGCATTCCTAGCACTGGTCTTGATTTAACTGCAAATCAGAACGCGCAAATCAGGTTATTCCTGTGGGCGCGTACGATTGCGTCCGGGCCGTGTTGCACATTGCCTGGGAGGCCTGGCTAGGGGATTTCCACGGGTCTGTCCCTACACGCCGCCTGGGGTCGGAGCGCCCCCGCTCGCCGGGTAGGCAGGCGAGCGGGTCAAATACATACGCGCCTTCGCATGGCTTCAATCAATGGCAGTCGCGATCGGAGTGGGCATACGCGGCTCAGCCCACGACGGCCGTGGCTTCGAGCTCCACGAGGACGCCCGGCTCGAAGAGCACGGAGACTCCGATCAGCGAGGCCGGCGCCGGAGAGATCTTCAGCTCCCTGGCGACCTGCTCGATGCCGGCGAGGAAGTCAGGCATCCGCTCGCGCTTCCAGTCGACCACGTAGAACGTCAGCCGGACGACGTCGTCGAACGTCGCTCCGGCCGCCGCGAGGGCGATGGCGACGTTGCGGTAGGCCTGCGCCACCTGTCCGGCCAGGTCGCCGCGAGCGACCAGCTGGCCCTCCGCGTCGTACGCGACCTGTCCCGCGATGTGCACCTGCCGGGTGCCGGTGGCGATGGCCACCTGCCGGTACACGTCGGGCTTCATGATTCCGTCGGGGTTGAGCAGGGTCACGGGCATGGATGAGCTCCAGAGGGGATGCGAGTGCCGGACTCGTATACCGGGCCCATTGACGAACAGCGTTCCCCTCTCCAGCGACGCGGTCGCTACAATCGAGCGCCCTCGATGAAACGCGCCCACCTGGATGAGATCTTCGCCTTCATGTCCGTCGTGGACGCGGGCAGCTTCGTGGGCGGCGGCGAGGCCCTCGGCCTGACGCGCTCGGCGGCGGGCAAGGCCCTGGCCCGGCTGGAATCCCGCCTCGGGGTGCGCCTGCTCAACCGCACGACACGCCAGCTGAGCCTCACCGACGAGGGCCGCGTCTTCCATGAGCACTGCCAGCAGGTCCTCGCGGCCCTGGACGACGCGGAGGCCAGTGTCGGGCAGCGCACGGGGACACCCCGAGGGTTGCTGCGGCTCACCCTGCCCGCCGCGTTCGGCAGGCTGCATGTCCTCCCCTTGCTGCGGGACTACCTGCGGACCTGGCCGGAGGTGCAGGCGGAGGTGAGTTTCTCCGATCGCGTCTCGGACATCATCGAGGAGGGCTACGACCTGGCCGTGCGCATCAATGCCTCCAGCACCGATACGCGCCTGGTTTCGAGGACCGTGGCCCGATACCCGGTGTTCGTCTGCGCGGCGCCCGCCTACCTGGAGGCGCGCGGCGAACCCCGCACGCCGGAGGACCTGTCAGCGCATGAGTGTCTGGTCTTCAGCAGCCGGACGCGACGGCAGCACTGGCAGCTGCGCCAGAAGGGCGGCGCCACGGTGAAGGTGGAGGGACGCAGCCGCCTGCGGCTCGACAGTGGCGAGGCGATTAGGGACGCAGCCGTCGCGGGGCTGGGCATCGCCTATCTTCCCGGCTTCCTGGTCGACGAAGACCTGGCGAGCGGGCGGCTCAAGGCGCTGCTTCCGTCCGTTGAGACGGAGCAGGTGCCGATCATGGCGCTCTACCCGAGCAAACGTCACCTGCCAGCGAAGGTGCGGCGCTTCATCGACCTGATGGTCGAGCAATGGAACGCGACCGTCACTGCTCGATGAGGAAGGAGTTGCTGATCACCGCCTCCTCGACGGTCCGCCCCTGGGCGTCGGTCTCCCGGGTGTTCACGTCGTGCACGATGCGGTACTCCCCGGCGGCCAGCTCCGAGGGGAGCGTCAGCGAACCATGGGCCCGGGCACCGGCCTTCAGCGGGTACTCGATGGCCAGGCATGCCACGTTCTCGCCCAGGTGCGGTGTGTGGCTCCACCCGGTGTCCTCCCGGCGCTCGAGTCGCACAAGGCAGAGGTTGTAGCCCACCTCGCGGGTGCCCTCGTTGCGCAGCTCGAGCCGGACGGTGTCACGGGGCTGATACGCAGTGGCGTCCGTGGAGAGGGAGACCTCGACCTCCCCACACGCCACCAGCAGCAGGGTGAGGGCCATCAACGGAAGTGTGAGTCGCATCGGCATCCTCCTGGGGTTGAGTCCCGGCGCTGATGCAGCTGTCAGGCCATGGCCATCCCATCGTTTTCCGGGGGGCATGCCTCTCAGTTATTTGAGAGCCCCGGCCCGCGACCACGAAAAAGCCCCACCTCTCCGGCGGGCACCGGAGAGGCGGGGCAGGGGGCCCTCCACGTCAGTCCATCACTGCCCGTCGAGCCTGCCGTCCAGGTTCCGGTCGAGCGCGATGCGCGTGCCGGAGCCCGGAGGCACCGCGGTGAAGGTCACCTCCTGGCCCAGCGTGTTCGCCCGCGCGCGCAGGGCCGTGGTGGTGAGGTTGGCGGTGCCGTCGTCCGGCTTCCACGTGCCGGCCACGCGGTCGAAGAGGAAGCCCTTCACGCGCGTGCCGATGGCGGCCTTCGCCACCAGGTCGGCCTCATACGTGGAGCCGCCGAGGATCTTCGACACGAACGGCGCCTTCGCCCGGGCGATGAGCAGGTCGATGCGCGCTCCCACCGCGGAGGCGTTCGTCGACGTGAGCGTCACCTGCTGTCCGACGATGGGCGCAAGGTCGGAGTCCACCGCCATCATGTAGGCCTCCACCTCGCGGCGCTCGGTGTCGCTCCGGAAGCCCACCAGGGGCCCGCCGATGCTGGTGTTGGAGAAGACGATGGCGCTGAAGAAGCGGAACAGCGTGTCCACCGCGCCGTCGTGCGTGTAGCCGAAGCCGCGGATCTGGTCGCCCGTGGGGCCGGTCTCCGAGTGCTGGAAGAAGCTGCTGTCCGGGAAGCCGAACATGCCGACCTTCGTGTACATGTTGCGCACGTGGGGAATCTTCATGATCTGGCTGATTCCCTCGAAGCTCGCCTGACCGTCGGTGCCGAAGTGGCCCTGCGCGGCGTCGATGATGTGACAGCCATTGCAGTTGAAGCCGGTGTTGGTGCCAATCGCCAGGCCGTCCACGCGGCGGCTGCCGAAGTAGAAGTCGCGGCCGGCCGCCTGCGTGGACGTGAGCGAGTTGTCCAGCTTGCGGATGGGGTTGGGCGGCAGCTGCACCTGGAGCTGGTAGTTCGTGAACTGGTTCATCTCCGCCTCGGTGGGCTGATCCACACGGCCGAGCAGCCCCGGGAAGGCGACGACGAAGTTCTTGAACGACAGGGCCTCGTCGTACGAACCCGAGCCGAAGAAGCCCGTCGACCGGTCCCCGCGCCAGTGCATGGCGCCGGAGGTGGACATGCCGCGCAGGGTCTGCGTCGTCATGGGCCCCTTCATCGGGTGGAAGGAGTTCTGGTTGCCGGTGCCGTTCACGTCCGAGCTCGGGTGGCCGGTGAGCAGACGGAACGCGCCAATCTCCAGGCTGCTCGCGAGCCGCTTGTCGATGCCGTTGGCCGTCACCGGGTCATCCGGGTTGCCCAGGTCCCAGGCGAGCTCGTCCTTGTCGCCGAAGATGTGGCAGCTGGCGCAGGAGGCCTCTCCATTGGCCGAGGAGAAGTTCGCGTCGTAGAGGAACGGACGGCCCTGCACGACGGAGGCGGGCTCCGGGTTGTAGAGGGCCGCCGAGGCCAGCTGGCTCTTCGTGGCCAGGTCGATGACCTTCACCGCGTTGTCGAAGCGGGTCATCACGTAGAGGCGGTTGCGCGCCTCGTCCAGCACCAGGCCGCTGGGGCCGCCGCCGCTCACCGGGATGTAGTTGGCGCTGGCCGTCCGGGGGTTGAAGGTGTCCGCCTCCAGCGCCGCGGTGTCGAAGACGCCGACCTTGCTGGAGCTGAACGCGGCCACGTACAGCTTCGCGCCGTCGCTGGAGAAGGCCATCTCCGTGGGAGTGGAGAGGCTGTGGTTCTTCACCGTGGGGTCGAAGCCGGGTGAGCCGGCCAGCTTCGAATAGTCGATGTGCTTGTTCAGGTGGCGCGGAGACACCGTCGTCCCCTTGATGACGGTGATGCGCATCTTCGCGATGTTGCCCTGCACCGTGCTGCCGCCGAAGGCGCCGGGGCCCTCGAAGCGGGTGTGGTTGTTGGCGTCGCTGTTGGTCGCGTACACCGCGCCCGTCTTCGGGTGGGTGGCCAGGTTGAAGACCGTGGTCCCCACGCCCGTGTAGAACGCCTTCTGCTGGAGCCCGTCCGCGTCGATGGCGAACACGTCCTTGTCCGGAAGGTTGAAGCGCACGCCGTTGTTCCAGCTGCGGCCGAGCGTGTCCTCCCAGCGGCTGAGGGCGCTGTTCCACTTGACGATGAGGCCCGTCTCCGGCGCCTTCGCGCCCTGGGCGTTCGTGGACGGCCCGGGCAGGCCCCCCAGGAAGAGGTTGTTGCCCCACGGGAACGAGTCCGGCTGGACCAGGCACACGCCCGCGCTGCCAAAGCCGTTACACACGCTGTCCATGTTGACGGTCGTGGTCCGGTTGCCGGACTGGGCGATGGCCGCGTAGACCGTCTTCTTGTCCGGGCTGACGGCGAGTCCCCGCGGCGTGTCGCCGAAGAGCGTCAGGATGCGGACGGGCGTGCCTCCCAGCGTCGTCCCCAGGGCGGCGGGGTTGAAGACCCAGATGTCCGCGCGGCCCACGCCCGGCGTGGTGAGCTGCGGATCCCCCGCGCCGGGCACGGAGGCGATGGACGGATCCGTGCGCTGCTGGCCGCGGTGCGCGGTGGTGATGAACGCATTGCCGTTGGCGCCCGCGAACACGATGTCGCGCGGCTCGTCGCCCACGAGCAGCGTGCGCACCACGCGCGGCGTGCCGCTCACGCTCACCACGCTGACGCTGTCGGACAGGTGGTTGACCACCCAGACCTCGGTGTCGTTGCGCACGGCGACGGAGACCGGCTCCAGGCCCACCGGCACCTCCGCCGCGAGCGACAGGCCCGCGCTGGTGACGTTGAAGACCTCCAGGCGGTTGTCCGGCGTGTTGACAGCGAACAGCTTCGTCCCGTCCGGAGAGAGGGCCAACGGACGCACGTGCGCGCTCTCGAACTCGATGAACGAGGGCGCCTGGGCTGCGGCGGGGGAGGCGACGAACAGCGAGGTGGCGGCGCACAGCAGACCGGCTCGGGCGCGCCACCGGTTCTTGCTCGGGCCCACTTGCGGGGTACGGACCATGGGGATCTCCTGGGTGAGCGGGTAAGAGCTGCGCACTCGGGATTACCAGTGAGGCCCGCGACATCGCCCCCTCCGAAGGGAGGGGCAGGGGGAGGGGAGTTGTGACGCGTTGCGGTGTTTGATGTTTGACATTGGATGCGTCAGCGCCCCGGTCTTCGTCCGAGCGGACCGTGGTCTACTTCGCATTGCCATCGGTCTCAGGGGGAACGTGCCCATGGGCGATCCGCTCTCGCACCTGTTGCCGACGAAGCTCTCGCCGCCGCGGACGGCGTCGGTGCTCGTGTCGCGGAGCGCGGCGCTCCGGAAGATTGAACGGGGGGTCGGCGGCACGCTCGTGCTCGTGACGGCGCCGCTGGGCTCGGGCAAGACGACGCTGCTGACGCAGTGGTACCGCGAGGTGGGCGGCTCGCGGCTGCTCGCGTGGCTGTCGCTCGACGAGCGGGACAACGCGCCCGAGCGCTTCTTCTCCTACCTCGTCGGCGCCATCCGCCGCGCGGCGCCGGAGTTCGACGCGTACATCGCGAGCCAGCTGGACGCGCAGGTGGCGCCCCCGCTCGACCATGCGACGACAGTGGTGCTGCGGAGCCTGTGGAACCTGGGGCGCGAGCTCGTCGTGGTGATTGACGACTTCCACGTGCTGCGGGAGCGCTCGCTGGTGCGGGCCTTCTCGTACCTGCTGGACCACGCGCCGCCGCACGTCCATTGGATCGTCTCGTCGCGCAGCCCGCCGGAGCTGGACCTGACGAAGCTGAAGCTCACCGAGCAGTTGGTGACGCTCGACGGCCGCGACCTGGGCCTGGATGGGGAGGCCATCCACGAGCTGGGCCAGCGCCTGTGCGGCGCCGCGCTCCGTGCGGAGGACGTGGAGTACCTGCGCGCGCGCACCGAGGGCTGGGTGGCCGGCGTGAAGCTGGCCTTGCTGACGGCGGGCGAGCACGCCAGCGTGAGCGACGCGCTCCGCAAGGCCGTTGGCTCCAACCACGACGTGGCGAGGTACCTGGCGGACGTGGTGCTGCGGGAGCAGACGGAGGAGGTGCACGCGTTCCTGGTGCTGAGCTCGGTGGTGGACCGGCTCAACGGGGAGCTGTGCAACGCGCTCCTGGGCATCACGCAGGGGCCGGCGCTGCTGGCGGAGTTGGAGCGGGCGCAGCTGTTCATCCAGTCGCTCGACACGCAGCAGCAGTGGTACCGGTACCACCCGCTGTTCCTCGACTTCCTGCGCACGCAGCTCGCGTGCACATATGGCGACCGCATCCCCCGGCTGCACCGAGCGGCGAGCGCGTGGTTCGCCGGGCACGCGCTGCCAGACGAGGCCCTGACGCACGCGTTCGCTTCCGGGGACCGGAGCTGGTGCCTGGAGCTCACGGCCCGCTGCGCGGAGGCGTGGATGCGCGAGGGCGAGATTGCCTCCGTGCTCCATTGGACGGCGAAGCTGACGGCGGAGGAGACCTTCCACGCGCCAGCCATCTGCGTCGCGCGCATCGCGTGCCTCATCCTGTCCCGAGGCTTCGCGCCTGCCTCCCTGGCATTGCAAGACGCGCAGCGCCGGCTCCAGACGGCCTCGGCCGACCCGGAGCGCGAGCGGCTGGCGCGACAGCTCTCCCGGCTCGCGCTGCTGCACGCCGTCCTGTCGGACTCGGCCCCGGCGTCTGACATTGAGTTGGAGGCGTCACAGGGGGACGAGGACCCGGACGTCTTCATGGCGGGTGCGGTGCTGGCGGCGAAGGCCTACCAGGCGCTCCGGCAGAACCGGTTCGATGCGATGCGCAGGCTCGCGTCCGTCGCGCGCGAGACGCTGGCCGGACTGAACAACCCCTACATGGTGGGCTACACGGACGTCCTCATCGTGCTGGCGGACCGGGCGCAGGGGCACATGAAGGACGCGGTGGACCGGTGCGAGGCGGCCTTCGAGCGCGCGAGCCGCGGGCGGCGCAACCCGGTGTGGGTGAACGCGGCGACGGCGCTGGCCAACACCCGGTACGATCAGAACCGGCTGGATGAAGCCGAGGCGCTCTGCATCGAGGTCCTCCCGCTCCTGTCGCAGGCGGCGGTGTTCGAGACCTTCGCGGTGGCCTACCTGGTGCTGGCCCGCATCAAGGTCATCCGAGGGAAGTACGCGGAGGCCTGGCAGCTCTTGGACTACCTGCACAGCGTGCTCGAATGCGGGCACCAGACGCGCTTCCTGGCCCACGTCTGCGGAGAGAAGATCCGCCTGTCGCTGGTGGAGCAATCCCCCGCGAGGATGAAGGCGGTGGCGCGGGAGTTCGACCTGGGCGAGCGCATGCGCCGGGGCGAGTGGAGCGAGCGGCGCTTCTACGACGAGACCTGGGAGCAGCTGGGGGTGGCGCAGGCGTGGGTGCTGATGGCGAAAGGGCGGCACGACCGGGCGCACGGGCTGTTGGAGACGCTGCGGGCCAGCGCGCATGACGCGGGCTGCGTGGCCCGGGAGACGGCGCTGCTGGCGGCGCTGGCGGTATGTCATTGGCGCGCGGGCGACCCCTCGGCGGCGTTCGCCGCGGTGAACAGGGGCTTCGCGCTGGTGCCCCGGTTCGGCTTCAGCCGGGGCGTGTTCGACGAGACGCCGGGCTTGCAGGAGGTCATCGTCGCGGCGGCCACGCAGCGGAAGCTGAGCCACGTGCTGCCAGCGCGCTACACCCAGCGGTACCAGGACTTGCTGTCCCTGGGCCCCAGCGGGCCAGCCGGGATCGCGCCCCTGCCCAGCGCGCCGCTGGAGCCGCTGACCGAGCGGGAGCTCCAGATGCTCAAGCTCCTGGCCCAGGGGCTGAGCAACCAGGAGATCAGCGAGCGCTCCAACGTGGCGCTCTCCACCACGAAGTGGCACCTGCGCAACGTGTTCTCGAAGCTCGAGGTGACGACGCGCACCGCGGCCATCGTGAAGGCGCGGGAGCGGCTGGCGCGGAACCTCTAACCGCGTTCGTCCTTGACCGTCGCGGCGTTCAAGAGCCGGGTGGGATCCTTGTTGGCGAGCGACACCAGTCGATTTCAGCGAAGCGGTCCGCGTGATTGAGACCGTATTCCTGCTTGTTGCGTGGCATCACCTGTCCCTTACGCCGCGCGGGAGAGCCCCCGCCGCTCCAGGAAGGCTTGCAGCTCGGGCCACCGGGCGGAGAGGAGCTCGAAGTCGCCGGGGCGCACGGGCTTCAGGGACGCGAGCGCGGCATCAATGGCAGTCGCGTGGCTCGCCGGGTCCAGGGCGTCCAGGGCGAAGGCCCGGAGGAGCTTGAGCCGGCGGGCGTCCCGCCCCACCAGTGCATCCGCTTCGCCCGCCCGCGCATCCATCGTGGACACGGCGGCGGCGGGGTTGCCTTCACGGCAGAGGAGCGCGACCTCCGGCAGCAGCGCGTAGATGGGGGGCAGGTCGCCGTTGCGCTTGCGTCCCTCCTCCAACCAGGCGCGCGCGGAGGCCAGGTCCCCCTCCGCGAAGCGCGCCATGGCGATCAAGGCAGGCATCCACCGGTGCATCGCCGGGACGGAGCTCCTGAGCTTTCCGGATCGCTCCGCCGAACCGAAGAGCTCCAGCGCGCGCCCGGTGTCCCCCAGCGCCAGCTGGCATTGACCCATCATGGCGACCGACACCGCCCGCTGTGGCCCCTGCGTGGCGCGGCGGGCGGCCTCCTCGAAGCGGCGGGAGGCTTCCTGTTCGTCCCCCGCGCTGAAGAAGGAGACTCCCTGGTGGTACGCCTCCGCCCAGCGACGGAGCCGCCAGTAGAAGAAGGCGAACAGCGTCAGGAAGACCGTGACGAGCAGCGGGATGAAGAACCGCGGCCCCCCCAGGGCCTCCCGAGCCGCCTCCTCGCCGCGGCTGACGGAGAAGAGGTTGTAGGCGACGAGGAAGATGGCGATCCAGACCCCCCATGCGACGACCCGGTGGGGCGCGATGAATGGAAAGGGTTTGAGGTGGGACTCTTTGGGCAGGGGCAGTTCGTTCACGGAGCCTTCACCCTAACACCCCCTGGCCCTCCGTTCAGTCACCCGACTTTCTCGCGAAGAGGGTGAGGGAAATTCCGCCCGGATTTCGTTGATGGGCCATCACCCAAACCCCAGACGGGGGAAGGACGGACCATGAAACTCCGGATGCAGTCACACCCGTGGACGGGCGCGGCGCTCGCGCTGCTCCTGCCCGCGGCGGCACTGGCGAACGAAACCCACGTCTATGGCATCGCCAACTTCGGAGGCGCGGGGCAGTGCAGTGCCGAATCGCACCCCGTGCACACGAAGACGGCGGCGGAGTTCGCCAGCTACTTCAACTCCCTCAAGAGCTCCGGACACTGGTCGGATGTCCAGACCATCAACAACGCGGGCGTGCGCGCGGACATCTGGACCGACGCCTCGAAGGCGGCCGCGGTCGACGCGAAGGACACCCAGGCCAATGTCGGCGTGGACGACGCGAACGTCCTCTTCGTGCACACCCACGGCGGCCACAACGAGGGGGCCCTTCGCAGCTGGCTCGTGATGGGGAACAACGTGGATGCGTGCTCCGCCGTCACCGACACCCACATGCGCCTGGGAAACGGCAAGCTGAACATCGCCGTCGTGAAGGCCTGCCAGTCTGGCGACTACCAGGTCTGGAAGCAGGGCGGGTACCAGACGCTCGTGACACCCTCCAGCGGCTTCAGCATGTGGAATGCCTTTCACGGTGACTCGGCGTGCGGCAACTTCGTGAAGCGTTACGTGAGGCGCTACGTGGCGAACTCGCGGGTCGATGGCGTGGGCGAGAACTGGATTGACGAGGCCTACAGATGGAGAGCATTCAAGAACAACGACGACTGCCCGGTGTCCATCGTCTTCGGCGCAACCGAGGCGCAGAGCGTGGCGATGTACGAGGCCGGCGGCTGGAATGACCGCAAGAACACCGGCAGCAAGGTCGGCTCCAACATCGCCTACGTGGGGGGCTGCGACCCCGACAACGGGCAGAAGCTGCCCGACGAGTGACCGCCGCCGCCACCGACTTCGATCAGAAAGAACGAACCGCCATGAAAAGCCATCTGCTCATCCGATTCCTGACCGTCCTGCCGCTCGCCGCCGCCTCTGGCTGCGACAGCGGTGCCTTCATGGATCCCGCCGCCGTCACCACCCAGTCCGCCCGGGCGACCGCCGGCTTCATCTTTGACTCCACGGCGCTTGCCACGCCTCCCACCGGAGGACTCCCCACCACGCTGCTTCCCCGCACGGCGTTTGATGCCGCCGCGCTGCAGGGCTCCCTGGTGGGGACGACCGAGCCCTTCACCCAGACGGATGCGCTGGGCTCCCGCGCGGAGCTGGAGTCCCAGTCCTGGAAGCTGGAGCGCGACCCGTCCGAAGGCCAGGTGCTGGTGCTGAACAAGGTCGGCAGTGGCCCGAGGACACCGCAGGAGCCCGCGCTCTTGCAGCGCAACGCCCTGGCCCGCCTCCAGCGCTGGGGCATCCCCACGGCGGAGCTGGGGGAGGTGCGGCAGGTGAAGTCGTTCACCCAGCGCGAGGAGAACGGCGTCCTCGCAGCGCCCACGCTCCACCGCCACAAGACCTTCGTGCTGCGTGCCATCAATGGCATCCACGTGGAGGGCCACCGCGCGGTGGTCTCCCACGGGCCGGATGGCAGCTTCCAGCGTGCGCTCATCAGCTGGCCGGCCCTGGCCCGTTCGGGTCACCTGCTCCGGACGCGGCTGACGACGGCGCAGATCGAACAGCGGGCGCGCGAGGCACTCCAGGCGGAGGGAGAGACCGCGGGGGACGTGCACCTCTCCTGGAAGTACGTGCCCACCCAGCTGAGCACGGGCGAGTGGGCGCTGACGCTCCAGGTGTCCGCCGAAATGCCCCCGGTCACCGGCACGACGAGCACCGAGGAGCCTCGCGTCATCGACGTGGACGTGAGCGCCATCCCCTGACGGCACCCAGGCAAGCGAACGCAGTCGTCTGACAAGCGATGGCGCGTGCGCTGGCGGGGGAATGTCCAGCGCCGCCTCCCCCTTGCCAATACTCCGCGCCACGTCAGCCAGTCGGCTGGCTGCAAGGAATTGGCAAGGGGGAGGCGGCCGCATGAAGAACGTCCTCATCACGGCGGGATTTGGGATTTTCGGCTTCCGGCTATCATCGGCGGCGCTGTACACGCCCTGCGCCCGGAGCAGGCGGCCGGGTGAGAGGTCACGCCATGTCGAAGCCCCAAAGCCCGCCGTCCGAACCGAGCAGTTCCTCCCTCTCCGACGCAGACGACCTCCGGGTGCGCGAGCTCGCGTCCCGGCATGGGCTGTCACTGTCCGGCCCCATCGCGTTCAATGAACTGGGATTGGACTTCCGGGTTGCCATCGCCAGCGCGAGCGATGGCACCCGCTGGGTCCTGCGCATCCCCCGGCATGAGCACGCGACACGCAAGGTCCAGGTGGAGGTGCGCACGCTCGCGTTCCTCAGGGCATCCCGACTGCCGTTCGCTGTGCCGGACTGGCGAGTGGTGGCGACGGACCTCATCGCCTACCCGCTGCTGGTGGATTCCCCCGCCCTGGTGGTCCCGGAGGGCTCGGCCACTCCGGAGTGGAAGATCGACCCGGGCTCGGACGCCTTCACCGGCAGCTTCGCCCGGGCCCTGGCCGCGCTGCACGCGCTGTCAGGAGAAGCAGCGGCCGGGGAGGGGATGCGGGCACGGACGCCCCATCAGGCCCGTCAGGCCGTCGCCGACGACGTGGCGCGGGTCTCGCGGGAGCTCGACGTGAACCCAGCGAGGCTGCGGCGCTGGCGGACCTGGCTGGACGATGACGCGTGCTGGCCGGACTTCTGCGTGCCCACCCATGGCGACCTGTATCCCGGCCACGTCCTGGTGGATGGCTCGGGACAGGTGTCGGGGATGATCGACTGGACCGAGGCGCGAGTGGACGACCCGGCCATCGACATGAGCGCGCACCTCCAGCTCTTCGGTGAGCCCGGCCTGGAGCGGCTCCTCCGGGCCTACGCGGCGGCGGGGGGCAGGGTCTGGCCTGGAATCGTCCGGCACGTCGCGGAGCGGCTGTCCACGGCGCCGGTGGTGCTGGCCCTGTTCGCGCTCGATACCGGCAACGAGGACTGGCTGACCGCCGCGAAGGAGCAGCTGCTGGCGGATTGACCGTCTCTCCTCACGACGCCATGAATCCGTGGCCGCGGACCTTGTCCGGCGTGGTGCCCGTCATCCGCCGGAACATCGCGATGAAGGCGGAGGCGCTGCTGTAGCCCAGGTCGAGCGCGATGGCCTCCACCGCGTGTCCCTGTTCCAGCATCGCGAGCGCCTTCACCACGCGCAGCCGCTGACGCCATTCGCTGAACGACAGCCCCAGGTGCTGCTGGCATCTCCGCTCCAGCGTGCGCTCCGTGGTGTGCAGCGCCTTGGCCCACTCCGCCAGGGAGCGCTCATCCTCCGGGTGCTGTTCCAGCGCCGTGAGGACCGGCTGGAGGAGCGGATCATCGGACATGGGCAGGTAGCTCCCATGGGCGGGGGCCAGCGCCAGCTGGTCGATGAGCACCCGGAACAACCTGCGCTCGGCGCTGGTGCGTGGCTGCGCCAGCTCATGGGTGCGCAGGTGCTCCATCAGGGACTTCATCAGCGGGCTGACCGCCATCGCGCACGCCGCTTTGGGCAGCCCCCGGCACCACGCGGGGTCGAGGTACAGCGAGCAGTGGCTCGCCTCGAAGCGGTTCATGCCCCGGTGCTCCAGGTCGGGCGGCAGCCAGATGCCGTACTGCGGGGGAGCGAGGTAGTGGCTGCCCGCCAGCTTGAGCTCCATCACCCCGCTGTAGGCGTAGACGAACTCACCCCAGGGGTGGCGGTGACGCGGATACGCCGCCGCCGCGGGCAGGTTCGCCGCGCGGAAATACACGGGGTGTGGAAGCTTTGAGGTGAAGGGAACTTGCAGCTGCTTCGCCATGGCGGCTTCTCGGGATGGGTTGTCGGAATCTCGCTATATCCATCCGCCCCGTCAGCCGCAGGATGAAGTCATGAGCTCTCACCGGAAGCCCGCGGATGGCTTCGCGCTCGCGACCATGGTCGTGCTGTGCGCCATCTGGGGCCTGCAGCAGGTGGCCGTCAAGCTGGCCGCTCCCTACGTCCCCAACCTGATGCAGATGGCGCTGCGCTCGGGCGTGGCCGCGCTGCTCGTGGCGCTGCTGTGCTGGGTGCGGGGAGAGCGGGGGCTCTTGCGCCGCGGGCCGTGGCGCCCCGGCATGCTCGTGGGCGTGCTCTTCTCCCTGGAGTTCCTCTTCGTGGCGGAGGGGCTGCGACACACGAACGCCTCGCACATGGGCGTCTTCCTCTACACCGCGCCCGTCTTCTCCGCGCTGGGCCTGCACTGGCTCGTGCCCTCCGAGCGGCTGAAGCGGACGCAGTGGCTGGGGATTGGCGTGGCCTTCGCGGGCATCGCGCTGGCGTTTGGCGGCGGTTGGCTGCGAGGCGGCCTCAGCCCGGGCGTGCTCCGCGGAGATGCGATGGGGCTGCTCGCGGGCCTGGCCTGGGGTGCCACCACGGTGGTGATCCGCACCTCATCGTTGTCCGACGCACCGCCCACGCAGACCCTGCTGTATCAGCTGGTGGGGGGCGCCGCGCTGCTGCTCCCCGTGGCCCTGCTCACGGGACAGGCCGGCCCCATCACGATGACCCCCGTGGCCTGGGCGAGCCTGTTCTTCCAGTGCGTCATCGTCTGCTTCGCCACCTACCTCGTGTGGTTCTGGCTCCTGCGCCGCTACCTCGCCTCCAACCTGTCGGTCTTCTCGTTCATGACGCCCCTGTTCGGCATCAGCGCGGGCATCCTCGTGCTGAATGAACAGGCGGACCTCTCCTTCGCGGTGGGCGCGGTGCTGGTCCTCACCGGCATCCTCATCGTGAGCGGCGCTGGCCTGCTGCGCTCCGCGTCCGCGTGGAAGCAGGGTACGACCTGAGACGGGGGACTCCGCGAGGGTCCCGGTTGTGCATGCAGTTGCTTCACGACCTCTCGACGCGTTTTCGGTGCGACCCCCTTCAACGTCCCCGGCGAGTTCATCGGCATCGAGGACAACGTGGCCGAGGTCCTGGCCACGGCAACGGCAAGGTGGAGCGCTGGGACCTTGCGATTGGAGACGAGCTCCGCCGGGCTGCCAGTGCGTCATTGAACGTCGAAGGGTGGTGTACGCTCTGGGAACGCGTATGCCGACCTCCGCCGAAGACACCCTGAAGCAACTCCGCGCCGCGCTCCAGCAGCGCAAGGCGACCGAGCGGGAGCAGGTGGCGGAGGCTCGGGCCACGTCTGGCAAGGAGCCCTTCGACATGGAGAAGCTCCGCGCCCTCTACGACGTCACGTGGGATATCCATGATGCGCCGCTCACCCCGGACATCATCGAGGACTACGAGCGGCGGTATTACCTGGAGTCGCCCCAGGTGAAGACGCTCCCGCAGTTCGCGGAGCACCTGGCCATGCTGCGCGACAACGACGCGACCTGAACCACCGGCCCCGGTATGGCTTCGAAGGGGCGGTCGTCCTGAGCTTGAAGCTTCCCGTGTTGTCGGGCGGGCGCACTGTCGCGCGCTTCCCCCAGCTGTGGGCCGGGTGTGGCCGCCTCCGCGCGCTACTCCAGCTCCGAGGAGGAATGGGGCTCTACCAGCGCATCCCCCCAGGCCAGGCGGTCTGGGCCTACGCCCTCCGCGGTGACCTGACGCAACTCTGCGAGCCTGGCGCGCGCAGCCTCGGCGCTCAGTCCGAGCTGGCGCAAGAGCGCGTAGCCGAACATGCCCGTGCGGTGAATCCCCGCCGAGCAGTGGATGACCAGTTTGCCGCCGCCCTCGACGATGGCGCTCAGTTGGCGCAACACCTGCCTGAGCTCCTGGGTCCGCTCGGGGGCCGGGACCGCTCCGCCGTGAAACGGTACCCAAATCCAACCGAGGCCCGCTCGGGTCGCGGCCTCGCCAAGCTGGCGTGCGCCCTCGGTCTCCGCAAGCAGGGTGACGACGTGAGTCACCCCTTCGGCATGCAGCGTGGAGAAGTCCTTGAGCTTGGGTCGATGCGTCAGCGAGATCGCACCGCCGCCAATGGAGACAAGGTGGACATCACTCATGGGCAATCCTCGTCACCGGGGGCTGGACGCTGACAGCGCCGCCCAGCGCTTGAAGCTTCCCGTACTGTTGGGCGGGAAGACCGTCGATCGCGTCCCCCAGCTGTGAGCCTGGTGTGGCCACCTCCGCGCGCTACTCCAGCTCCGAGTAGGCCTCTTCCAGACTCTCCAGGCTTTCGGCCACATCCTTGGCAGGACACTTAGGGAGGTGGTCCACCAGCTTGATGACCAGCTCGTCCACCACCTCGAGGCTGACCTCACCCAGTTCGGTCTCACCCACCTCGATGAATTCCGCAGGCTCCCAGTCCAGGTAGATTCGAACCCGTTCGCTGCCGACCTTCTCCAGCACGAGCTGCGCGGCATCGTCTGGATGCTCATAGACCCACTTCTTCTCGGCGGATTCGAGCCAGGGAAATACACTCGACCACGCCAGCGCGAAGTCTACTCCTGGCACGATGAACAAGGCCTTGCTGAAGTCACCTGATTCCGCGGCCTTCACATCTCCAAAGGCATTGGGCTGGGAATTCGTTCCGAAAAAGATGGCTGTTCGGAAAAGGTGGTAGCCCACCAGCAAGTCATCGGCTTCGGACGAGGTGCTCCGCTTGAGTTCCTCGTCAGACAAGACGCACTTCATCCACATGGTGTCCTCACGGAGAAACAGGGAAGGCGGTGATTATAGCGCCGGCATCGTCGATGGCGACCCGAATGGAGTGAACGGTTTGCCCCTTGGGGGTGACTCCCACGGGGTGTGGGTACGTCTTCTCCACGCGAAATGAGCCGTCAAGGCGGACTTGCGTGCCCCTTCTGTAGTTGGGACCTATTGTTCCCGTGCGGGCTGCGTCGGTGATGACTCCGGGGATGTCGACGGATGCGTTGAATTTGCTCTTGCCTGGCTGCGGCGAAAGCGGTCCATGTCCGCCACCGGTACTGTCGCCATCGATGATGTGCTTCAAGCGCTTGCTCAAGAGCTTCGGGAACTTCCGAAGCATGTTCGCGCGAAGCATGTCGACAGGGTTGGTTTTCGTCAGCCTGGAAATGCGAGCTTGCTTGCGCGCCTGATTCGCCTGGAGGCGAGCTTCCTTCAGCTTCTTCCGCAGCAACGCTCGTCGTGTCCTAGCCTGAGCCAGCTTCGCGGGCCGAAGCCGCGACCAGAACGATTTCACCTTGCCCTGGGCCTTCACCGCGGAGCGAACTCCTGCCTTCTTCACCTTCTGGAGCGCCTTCTCCAGGGGCTTCGTGATGTCTTTGGCCTTCTCCGCGAGCTTCACGAACCTGGGGAACTTCGCGAGGAGCTTGCCAAGCTTTCCAGCCTTGCCTGCCCACTTCACGATGGCGGCTCCCGCAGTAGCAACCGCCAACACGACCTCGACGATGACGTACCCGATCAGCCAGCCCCGGAAGTGCTCACGGCGAAGGAGATTTGGATCGTTCCAGCGGTTGGCGAGAGCCTGGATGCCCGCCTCGGTCAGCATCTTCAGGTTCAGCGATGCAGCCAGATCCCACAGGCCCTTCAAGTCCGATAGGATCTCTCCACTCAGCAAGCTGTAGACGAGCTTCCACGCCAGTTCCAGCAGGTCAATGAGTCCTGTCAGCAAATCCCAGACGGATTCGAGCGCGCCGTGAATCAGGCCCGCGGAAAAGGCCAGATTCCCCAGGTAGACGTTCCCAACGTTCGTGGCGGCAGCTTTGACGTCCTGCCACAGTTCATAGGTGATGGAACCCGAGCCCACCTTGCCACGCAGGCTCTTGGCGAACGCTACGCTCGGAATCCAGATGAGGTAGCCCTCACGCGTCTGGGTCGTATCCCAGGCCGCGTCCTCGGTCGGCTTGTAGATGCCGCGGAGCCCAGGACCCCGATTCGCCTCGACAAGGACATTGGCGTAATAGCGCTCGTCCTGGCCCCATTTGATGGTGGATCCCTTGTAGTGCTGCTTGACGATGGCCAGTGCGCCTTCGTTCTTCTTGATCCGATGAAGGACCGCTCCGGGGTCGGGCAGGTTGATGTTGATGTACTTCTTGTAGACGAAGCCGGAGTTTCCATCCTCGAGCGTCACGAAATACCAGTCGCCCGAGAACTCACGACTGACGAAGACGCGAGTGTTGAATGAGAGCTTTTTCTTGAACGTGCCGGAAAGGTGAGGCTGCGCTCGAAGGTTCACGCCGTCGCCGTTGGACACCCGGCCAACACGGCAGACGCCTGTTCCCATCTCGAACGGGAAGCCCTTGGGGCTGTTGGCGCTGCCGGCCGTTGAGGCAGGAATCGTGAGCGTGTTCAGGGCTGCCCAGGTCGAGGGGCCCACGATCCCATCCGTGCTCAACTTCCTGTCGAACTGGAACTGCCTGACGGCATAATCGGTGTCCGCTCCAAAGCAACCATCGATGGGCCTTCTATAGAGCCCAGCCCGCCGGAGATGATTCTGGAGGTTGGCCACCGAGGACCCCGTAGAGCCCAATCGAAGCAATTCCTCGGAGACCTCGAAACTTCCTATTGGTTGGCCCATCGCCCACCCCTGACCTGAAGTCGCGGCGCGTGTGGGCTTGAACTGTACAAAGGCTTATCAAGGCAGACGAAGAACCCGGGAGAGGGGGTTGGGCCTGTCGCGGAGTGTCCTGAAGCGTTGGGTGAGGCAGGACCTCCGATGGGTCTTCTCAGAGCGCCTTGACGTAGCCCGAGACTTTCGGATTGCAGGCTCCCACCTTCTTCAGTGCGGTCTCTGCTGCCTTCTTCTCCGGGTGGATGCTCGTCACGATGAACAACCCCGGCGTCAGGCGCTTGTGCGGCGTGGTTTCGAGGACCAGGAAGCCGCTTGCGCAGGATTGATCCAACTGCGCGCTGTCGCGGGAGGCGATGGCCTCCTGGACCGTCTTGAAGCTCCCGATGATGGCCGCGTAGCGCGCGGGCCGGTTCCGGAGCTCCTTCACCACTTTGCGGCCAGCGGCATCCCAGCGGTAGGCGTCGAGCTTCCACTCGTCGGGCTCGCCGGAGAGAAACGCATACTCCCGGTAGAAGCCTTCAACCGGTGCGCCCGGCGTCAGCGGGTATGGGCCAACATGGGAGCTCTCCGGACCCGCGAAGTTCTCATCCCCGCTCCAGGCTTCCATCACCCCGCCGTCCTTGACCACGTAGAGGCGGTGATGGCGATGGATGTGTTCGAATCCGCCCTCCTGGGTGACGAGCAGTCCCCACGCCCCGGCCTCCAGCCGCACCGGCTGGACGGAGGTCGTGACGTTCTGTTCCTCCTCACCGGAGGTCCAGCTCTCGGAGGACGCGCCTTGAATCCCGTACGCCATTCCGGCGGGCAGCTTCGCCTTTCGTTTCCCACCAGCCCCTTCGCTCAACTCGAGCTCGCAGGTGTCTCCTGCCTTGTGGCAGCCCGTCGCACGCAGGATGAACATCGCCCCGGTCGTTTCGCTCGCCTTGAAGCGCTTGAGCTCCCCCTGCGCCGCGGGCTCGGCGCTGACCGCCGGAACACTCGCGCCCAGGAGCAGGACGAACACCGAACCCAGCGCGGACCGACTTCCAACGCCCATCTCTCTTGCCTCCCTGATTCCGACGGCAGTGTCTTCCGCTTGAGAGTTTCACGCCGCCGGCCGGGTCTCCAGGGGCAGCCAGGGAGTACAGTGCCGCCCTTTCCCCAGAAGGAGGAGCGCGCATGGGCTGCTACGTGTTGGGTCTCCAGGAGATCGACCAGACGCAGGTCGCGCTCGTGGGCGGCAAAGGCGCGCATCTGGGGGAGCTTTCGCGGATCGACGGCATCCGCGTGCCGGCCGGCTTTTGCGTGACGACGGATGCCTTCCAGCGGCTCATGGCGGAGGCGCCGTCGCTCGAAGCGCAGCTCCAGCAGCTGTCGCGCCTGAAGCTGGACGACCGGGAGCAGCTCCGCGCGCTCAGCGCGGAGCTCCGCCAGACCCTCGAAGGGACCGCCATCCCTGACGATGTGGCGGCGGCGATCACCCTCGCGCTCGCCCGGCTCGGCGGGCACGCCGCGTACGCCGTCCGTTCGAGCGCGACGGCGGAGGACCTGCCCACGGCCTCCTTCGCGGGCCAGCAGGACACGTACCTGAACGTCGTGGGGCCAGCGGCGATCCTCCAGCACGTCAGCCGGTGCTGGGCCTCGCTCTTCACCGAGCGGGCTGTCATCTACCGCCTGCGAAACGGCTTCGACCACCGCAAGGTCCGCATGGCGGTGGTCGTGCAACAGATGGTCTTCCCGCAGGCGGCCGGCATCCTGTTCACGGCCGACCCCATCACCTCCCACCGGAAGGTCGCCTCCGTGGAGGCCAGCTTCGGCCTGGGAGAGGCCCTGGTCTCCGGCCTGGTGAACGCGGACTCCTACAAGGTTCGGGACGGCGAGGTCATCTCCAAGGCCATCGGCACCAAGCAGCGGGCCATCCACGCCTTGCCAGCAGGCGGGACGCAGGAACAGGCGATCGAGCCGGAGCGGCAGCAGCAGCCCTCGCTGACGGATGCGCAGGTCGTGCGGCTCGCGCAGCTGGGCCGGCGGATCGAAGCGCACTTCGGCCGTCCCCAGGACATCGAATGGTGCCAGGTCGACGACGCGTTCTTCTTCGTCCAGAGCCGGCCCATCACCACGCTGTTCCCCATCCCCGTGGCTGGCGACCCGGAGAACCACGTCTACGTCTCCGTCGGCCATCAGCAGATGATGACCGACGCCATGAAGCCCCTGGGGCTCTCCCTGTTCCAGCTGACGTCCTTGCGGCCGATGCTCGAGGCTGGCGGGAGGCTGTTCGTCGACATCACCCAGCTCCTGGCGTCACCCGCGGGCCGCGCGGTCCTCGTGGACGGCCTGGGGAAGTCCGATCCGCTGATCCGGGACGCGCTGCAAACCCTCATGGGACGCGGCGACTTCATCCGGCCGCTCCCGGACGCGAGCCCCGGCAGGCCGCCGGCTGGCGGCGCACCCGCTCCGATCGAAACCAATCCGGCCATCGTCGACGAGCTGATTGGCCACAATCAGGCCTCCATCGCCGCCTTGAAGCGCGACATCCAGACGAAGTCAGGGCCCGCGCTATTCGACTTCATCCTGACGGACCTCCAGGAGCTGAAGCGGCTCCTGTTCGAGCCGCGAAGTCATCAGGTGATCATGGCCGGGATGGAGGCCACCTGGTGGCTCAATGAGAAGCTCCAGGCGTGGCTGGGCGAGAAGAACGCGGCCGACACGCTCACGCAGTCCGTCCCCAACAACGTCACGTCGGAGATGGGGCTGGCGCTCCTGGAGGTCGCGGACGTGATCCGCCCGCATCCGGAGGTGGTGGCCTTCCTGCGGCAGGTCGAGGACGACGCCTTCCTGGACCAGCTGGACACGCTCTCGGGCGGGCGGGAAGCGCGAGACGCCATCCGCGCCTATCTCGACAAGTACGGCATGCGCTGCGTCGGCGAGATCGACATCACGAAGCCGCGCTGGAGCGAGCGGCCCACCACGCTCGTGCCCATCCTCCTGGGCAACATCCAGAACTTCGAACCGGGGGCCGGCGCGCGGCGCTTCGAGCAGGGACGGCAGGAGGCCTGGAAGAAGGAACAGGAGCTGCTGGCGCGCCTGCGGGCCCTGCCGGAAGGGGAGGCGAAGGCGGAAGAGACGAAGCGGATGATCGACCGGGTCCGGACCTTCATGGGGTACCGGGAGTATCCGAAGTACGGCATCGTCAGCCGATACCTTGTCTACAAGCAGGCCCTGCTGGAAGAAGCCGCGCGCCTGGTGCGGGCCCACGTGCTCCGTGAAAAGGAAGACATCTTCTTCCTCACGCTCCAGGAACTCCACGACGTCGTGCGCACGAACCAGGTGGATGAGCTGCTCATCCGTCAGCGCAAGGACGCGTTCCGGGCCTATCAATCGCTCACGCCGCCCCGGGTGCTCACGTCGGAGGGTGAGGTCATCGCCGGGGCCTACCGGCGAGACGATCTGCCAGACGGCGCGCTGGTCGGCCTGGCGGTTTCCGCCGGGACCGTCGAGGGGCGCGCCCGCGTCATCCTGGACATGGCGGAGGCCCGGCTCGAAGCGGGCGACATCCTGGTCACCGCCTTCACGGACCCGAGCTGGACGCCCTTGTTCGTGTCCATCAAGGGCTTGGTGACGGAGGTCGGCGGCCTGATGACCCACGGCGCGGTCATCGCACGGGAGTATGGCTTGCCAGCCGTCGTGGGCGTGGAGCATGCGACCCGGCGGATCCGGGACGGGCAGCGGATCCGCGTGCATGGGACGGACGGGTACGTCGAGCTCCTGTCCTAGCCGGACGGGCATTCCGGCGGTGGGGCAGGGCGTCACCGCCGGAGCGCCAGGGACGACTACTCGGCGACGTACACCAGGGTGTCCCCCTGGTAGAAGGGGCGGTAGCGGACGCCGCCGCACTGCTGGTAGGCCACGCCGCCCACCGTCGAGGCCACGCAGCCCGCGGGGAGCGTCGTGACGGTGGCCGCGCCCACCGGTGCCGCCACCACGGTCGTGTTGTTGCCGTAGTAGGCATCCTGACGGGCGGCAGTGCGTCTCGAGGTGCGCCGCGCCACCCGGCGCGATGTGCCGTAGTACGCCAGGGCCACCTCAGGGACGACCTCTCCCAGGAAGAAGAGCCCCAGCAACATCGCCGCCAGCCGCTGGCGGGGCCTGCGCGAGTGCGTGGTCATTTCGAGCCTCCTTGCTGCTGCGCTCCGCCCTGCGAGTCCGGTGCGAGGAACGACACGCGCACGGCATCGCGTGGGGGCGTGAACTGGAACTGGTCCGGGGTGAGCTGGGGCGACAGGTTCCATTCGGACAAGGTCACCGAGTACTGCGGTGCTCCCGGCAGGTCCCGCGAGGTGATGACGTACTTGAGCGGCAGGGGGCGCGGGCCGTCCTCCACCCAGAGCTCCCAGTCCACGCCGTCGCGGTTGCGGAACGCCAGGTGGTGCACGGGCACGCCGTTCACCTTGGCGCGGCCGAGGTATTTCCCGGAGCGCACGTCCTCGGTGAGCGCGGTGTAGGGATTGCTGACGAGCAGGTCCCCTCCGGGCGCATCCAATCCGAGCCGCTGCGAGGCCATGTCCAACGTGGCATCCAGGGTGGAAGGGGCGGGCGTCGTCGCATAGGCATTGGCCTGCTCGCCGTGAACGGTGAGCCGCTGGCCGTCGTAGAAGAGGTGGAGTTTGGCCAGGTCTCCGGCGCGGTCCACGCGGAGCCGGTTGGGGCGCTGCAGGCGCACGTCGCCCGCGCGTTGCAGTTGGATCTTCTGCCCCGAGTCGAGCAGTTGATCGAGCGTCCCTTCGGTGCGGACGGAGAACTCACGCTGCTCCGCCAGGAAGTCGCTCATCTGGCGCAGGATTCGCTGGGCCTGGGGATCGACCTTGGCCTCGGACTCGGCGCGCTCGGTGGGTGCTTGCTCCTGCTGTGCGCCCGCGAGCAGAGGTGTCGCTCCCAGGAGCAGGGCGAGCAGGGGCCCGCACCACCTCTTCCTCAAGCGTGCACTGCTACCTGTGTCTGTCATGAACCCCTCCTGTCCCCAGGACGTTGGGGACATGGCCGAGGGGCTCCAAGGCTCACCGGTTCAACCGCCGCGCTGTCTGGTGCCTTGCAAGAGGCCGTCACCGCGGACCGGCATCAGTGGGAGGCGCCGGGGGGGCCCTTGCCATGCGGGGGCGCGTCGCCGTTGTCGTGGCGCACCTGGGCTGGCGTGCTCCGGATGGCCGACTCCTCCATGGTGGCGAAGGTGCGGAAGGCCCACCAGCCCAGGCTGAACCACGGAGGGGCTTCGATCTTTCCTTTGACGGCCACATTCATCACGCCCGCCGCCGCGAAGCCCAGCGCCGTCAGCGCGCCCAGGTCCACGTGGCCCTCGGTGGCTCGCAGCAGATCCACGTTGAGTCCCTTGATGAACGAGCTGGCCGCTCGCGCCACGCCGCTGCCCTCCTCGAGGGAGCGCAGCAGGGCGTCCCCGTCGGGGAGTTCCTCTCCAGGGCGCACCACCGTGTCCACGCCGGTGCTCCGGCGCACCTCCTCCAGCAGGCGCTCGACGTCTATTTCCTCGGGGTCGTGCATGCACAGCACGCTGCCGGTGAAGGGCCGCACCTGCACTTCGCTGATGCCCTCCACCAGCAGCAGGTCGTCCGCCAGCGACGTGGCCACCTTCCCGGCGCGCCGCAACCACGGCAGCCGCAGGCGCGTGCGCCCCGGCGACGTGTGGATGACGTGGATGCTCTTCTCCATGTGCGCCCCCTAGGCCCGGGCCTCGCCCGCGGGCCGCGCGCGTTCGCCTCCGCGAGCCCTCGCTTTCGCCTCCGCCATCAGATCCTCGAGGTCCTCGTGCTTCATCGCGGCGCGCGCGATCACCATGTCGACGAAGTGGTAGGCCGCGGTGGCCACCTCCACGAGGAGCGGCCGCAGATGCCTGGTCACCAGCACGGTGCTCGCGCCCGCGCCGTAGCCCATGAGAAAGGAGGGGAGGTCGAACTTCATGAAGGTGTCTCCAGGGAAGAGGTTGTGTCCGTCACCCGCCGCGCCCGGCGCACCACCTGCGCGCCCCACGCGGGCGTCGCGCCCACCAGGGCCGGGAGCAACAGCCCCGCGGCCAGCCCGCCGAACGTCAGCGGCGTGGGCGCTGGAAGGTGCAACACCCGCCGCAGCGGCGGGAGGGTGAGCGCCGCCACGTGCAGGGCCGAGGCACCGCCGACGAAGGCGTAGATGCGCCACTCGCCGTCCGTGGGGATATGCCGCCGCGCCTCCCGGGGCGCGCGGCACACGGCCGAATAACCGAGCTGCACCGCGGTGAGCGCCCCGAACGCCAGCGGTGGCCCACCCAGTGCCATCCCCAGTGCGCCGACGCCCGCCATCAGCGCGCCGTCCCGCGCCACCCGCCGCACCGCCGGTCTCGTGAGCAGCGGCATCCCCGGTGGCGCCGGAGGCCGGTCGAGGATGGCCGGGTCTCCCGGCTCCAGCGCCAGGGCGATTCCCGGCAGCGTGTCCGTGAGGAGGTTGATCCACAGCAGCTGCAGCGGCGAGAGCGGCTCCCGCAGCCCCAGCAGGCTCGCGCCCAACACCAGCGTCATCTCCGAGAGGTTGGTCGCGAAGAGGAAGCGCAGCGCCCGGCGCAGGTTGTCCTGGACGATGCGGCCTTCGCCCACCGCGGACATGATGCTGCGCAGGTCCTCGCTGGCCATCACCACGTCCGCCACCGCGCGCGCCATGTCGCTGGAGCGCACGCCCACCGCCACGCCCACGTCCGCGGCCCGGAGCGCCGGGGCGTCGTTGATGCCGTCTCCCGCCATGGCGACGATGGCTCCCTGCGCGCGCAGGGCCTTCACCAGCTTCCGCTTGTCGTCCGGAGTCACACGCGCCAGCACCGCGGTGCGGCCGAGCCCGTCCGAAAGCGCCTCGCCCGACAGCTCGAGCAGCTCCGCCAGCTCATGCGGGGTGAGGGTGTCCCCCTCCAATCCCACCTGCCGGGCGACGGCCTCGGCCGTGCGGGGCTGGTCTCCCGTCAACACCACCGTGCGGATGCCCGCGCCTCGCGCCTGACGCACCGACTCCGCCGCGCCCTCGCGGAGCGGGTCCCGCAGCCCCACGAAGCCGATGAAGGTGTACCCCTCCGTGGGCGCGGGGCCTGCGTCCCCGGCGAGCCGCCGCCAGGCCAGCGCCAGCACGCGCAGCCCGTCCGCCGCCAGCGCGTCGTTGCGCCTCGCCAGCCGCTTGCGCTCCCGTGCGTCCAGCGGCCCTTTCGAGTCCCGTTCGCAGATGGCCAGCACCTGCTCGGGAGCTCCCTTGATGAAGGCCACCGTGCCATCGCCGGGCGCATGGTGGACGCTCAGCACGTAGTGGATGGCCTCGGAGCGCTCGCGGAGGTGGCGGCGAGGGAAGGCGCGGCGCAGCGCGGCCCCGTCCAGCCCCGCGGCATGCGCGGCGGCCACCAGCGCTTTCTCCGTGGAGCTGCCGGACACCTCCAGCGTCTTGCCGCGGTGGTGGATGTCCACGTCGCTGTTGAGCAGTCCCAACGCCAGCGCCAGCGTGGGTGGATCCTCCAGCACGGCCTGGGGGCGCGGACGCAGCGAGGACAGCTCCAGGGGGCCCTCCCCCAGGTCCAACACCTCCAGCCGCATCTCATTGCGCGTGAGGGTGCCCGTCTTGTCCGCGCAGATGATGGTGACGCCTCCGAGCGCTTCGGCGGCCACCACGCGCCGCACCACCATGCCGCGCGCGTGCAGCCGCTGCATGGCGCGCAGCAGCGCCGCGGTCGCCACCAGGGGCAGGCCCTCGGGAAGCGCCGCCACGCCCAGCGCCACCGCGCCGCGCAGCACCTGGGGCGCGGAGCGGCCGTGGGCCAGGCCCGCCAGGGCGGACAGCGTCGCCGCGCCCACGGAGGCCGCCGCCACGCGCCGGTCCAACTGGCCCATCTTGCGCGTCAGCGGCGTGGACGGCGCGGACTCCTGCGCCACCAGCTCCCGCACGCGCGCCATCTCCGTGTCCGCGCCCGTGGCCACCACCAGGGCGCGCCCACGTCCCGAGGCCACCGCGGTTCCCGCGAACAACAGCGGCGTCCGCTCGGCCAGCGGCGCCCGCGCATCCACCGGCGCGGCCTGCTTGGGTTGCGGCTCGCTCTCGCCGGTGAGGGGCGCCTCGTCCGCGCAGAGCCGGTGCGCCTCCAGCACGCGCATGTCCGCGGGCAGCACGTCTCCGGCGCGCAGCAGCACCACGTCCCCGGGCACGAGCTCCGCCGCGGGCACCGTGAGAAGGACGCCGCCGCGCAGCACCTGCGCCGCACCCGCCTCCAGCTTCTGCCACGACGCGAGCAGCTCCTGGTTGCGGCGCTCGATGCGGTAGCCGATGCCCGCGTTGAGCCCCACCACCGTGAGGATGGCGGTCGCCTCCAGCCCGTCTCCCGCGAGCGCCGAGGCCCCCGCCGAGCCCAGCAGCAGCATCGTGGGCACGGTGGCCAGCTGCGAGCCCAGCATGGCCAGGCGCGAGCGCGGTGTCTCCTCCTGCACGACATTGGGGCCAAAGCGCTTGAGCCGCCGGGCCGCCTCCTCGGAGGCGAGGCCCTGCGCCGTACCGTCCAGCCGGGCCAGCACCGCGTCCACGGTCATCGCGTGCCACGGCTCCCGCGGTCCGCGCTGCGCGCGTTGCGCCGGGCGGGCCTTGCGCGGAGTGGGGCCAGGGGCGGTCTGTGCGTCGGGCTCCTGGCGCAGCCGGGCCAGCAGCGGGGCCTGCGGCGCGTAGCGCACCAGCAGCCGTCCCGTGCGGGGTTCCGCGCTCACGTCCTCGACGCCGGGCCAGGTGGCGAAGGTTCGCTCCAGCCGCCTGCCGAGGAAGGCGTTCCACCGCAGGCCGGGGACCTCCAGACGCAGCCTGCGCGCCGCGGCCGAGTGGCGCACCACCCGCGCGGGTGCGCACTGCCCGTCCATGAGGAACACCACCATTCGCTACCCCCTGACCGGGTCTCAGAGAGGTGGGGATGGCGGCCCGCCGGAACAAGGTGGCCCGGCGGGCCAGTGAAAGCCGCGGGTTGTTTCACCAGACAACACCCAATCCACCCTCAGGGCGGATGGGCTCGCATGGGCGCGCATGACGACATGCTCACGTGGAGCGCCTCGTTCTGAAGGCTCAACCGGAGCGGCGGCGCTTGACGGCCTTGGGAGTCCGGGCGAGGTGCAGCATCTGGTAGAGGCTCAGCAGCATCATCGTCACCGCGCGGGACGCGTCCGGGGCAGGGGAGGCTTCGGCCGTTGCGTCCTTCGGGACATGGGGGAGCCAGGACTCCTCCAGCCGGATCCGGATCCGGAGGTGCTCCCCGGTGATGCGCAGCCGCTGAAGCTTCGCGCCGGGCGGAAGGCGCACCGCCTCCTGGGCCTGGTCCAGTGACAGCGCCGCGAGCTCCGGGTGCCGCTTCGCCTTCACGCGCAGCCGGGCCTCCAGGAGCAGCGTGTCGTACTCCTTGAACTTCTTGCGACGCCGGGTTGATTTGGGTCCAGGGACGCAGAGCTTGTTCCTGCGGCGCTCCACCGCGCTCAGCCGCAGGTGCGCGCCATCCGCCAGCCGCGTCTCCAGCGTGAGCCACGGGTCCAGCACCTCCGACGTGGCCTTCGAACGGAGCTTCAAATCATAGAAGCTCGACCCCGGCCCTTCGGGACGCGGGTCGGGACGAAGCCGCAGGCGCACGGGCGACCTGGGCGCGAGGTCTTCCTTGAGGCGCAGGAGCACCCGGCGGACCAGCTCCGGCCGGCGCTCCACCGCATCCCCCGGATGGCCCTCCGCGTGGAAGCGCCGGGGCAGGAGACTGCGAAGCCACAGCACGAGGCCCAGCACGACCGCGAGGACTCCCGCCACGACATCCAGGGGGGCATCGGCGGTGCCAGCCACCCATAGCAGCAGGAGGAAGACCCCGATCCTCGACAGGGAGAGCAGCCGGTGCCCCACGCGGCTCCAGAAGCGGCGGGCCTTCTGGGTGGGCGGGAGCGCCGCCAGGGCATCCATCACGCCGGGCAGGGGGGCCTCGAGCTCCAGGGCCTGTGACTTCGGGTTGAGGCGCTCAAGGGATGCCACGCGGCCCTCCTGCCTGCATGGGCGTGTTCGGGAGCGGGCATGTTAGCGGCTGATGAGCGCCACGGGGCCCCTCCGCCGCCGACGGAGGGGCCCGGTTCTGCTCACATCCCCGGGACGGCCGCCCGGAACTCTCGCAGGCTCATCTCCAGGTCCCCTCCCGCCGCATCTCCAGGGGGGAGGGCACTTTCGGGCCGGGCCATGAAGGACTCCACGCCCTGCAGGACGGCACGGCACAGCTCGTTGGACTCCACTTCACCCAACGACGCCGTGCCGCACTGGATGGCGATGCGGCCCTTCTTCGCCCGCTTGAAGCGCAGGGTGAAGGATGAGTCAGCACCCACGAAGAGGTAGTCCTTCGCGCCGCCCGCCACCAGCGCCTTGAGCCCTCCGAGCAGGTCCGCGAACGCGATGACGAGCATCATGCCCTGGTCCGGGGACCTGCCCTTGGAGGTGCAGGTCCCCGCGTCGCTCGTGAGGGTCATGTGCCCCAGGTCGAAGCCCGAACGGTCGGGGGCCCGCGCGTCGCTCCACTCACACTCCAGTCGGAACATGTCAGGTGCCTCACGGGGGGGTGACCGGCGGGGTGCCGGCGGGAGTGGGGACATGGTTGATGGTTCCCCGGACCGGGAACGCGGTGATGACCCGGTTGCCGTCCTTCGAATCCACGATGACACGGATGAGGTCCTTCTGGCCGTTGACCTTCGTCTTCATCTCGAAGGTCTGCATTCGCATGCTGGGGTCCGACTTGCGGTTCCCGTACTTGACGACATCCTCGGCGGCCTTGGAGATCTGCTGGCGCGTGGTCCCCGGCGCGTAGAGGTCGCCTCGCCCGGCGGGGTGGTTGCCCGTCACGTGGCGCGCGTCGATGTGGATCCACCCCTCCTTCAGGTTCCCATCCTCGATGCGCGGC